>JAFDGR010000209.1 GCA_019309145.1 Deltaproteobacteria bacterium
AGCGATTCGGCCGGCCTTCTATGTGGATAAGGAGCCCGGGCGCCTTGATATGGGCGTTTCCGGAAAGGTCAAGCCATGCAATTCCATGTTCGTCGCAAAATCGGTGTCCAGCTTCGCCCATGAACGGAACGACCAGGAGTGGGATGACTTCTTGCCTCGAAGTCTCTCTGATCTCCTTAAGTTGGACAACAGCCAGATTCAGCAATGCTCGGGAACTCGATCTTTTACATTCGACCAGGAAGGTGTATTCACCTGCATCCACCACAAAGTCAGGACCGGTGTCTTTTTGGTCTTCCAGAATCTTTACCCGGTGTCCCGGTACCTCCAGGAGCCTGGCAACTATTCCCGGGAGCTCAGAGATGACGTCTTTTTCGAATGAACCTTTCATGCTTGACTAAATACCTTAACTTGAATATTTTGTCAAGTACATATATTTAGTCAAGCCGTTACATGCAGGGAAATCCAGCGTGATCTTTGAAAAGGCGTTCGGGACGCGGGAGTCGCTGGTTCAAATCCAGTCGTCCCGACCAGAGACAACTCCAAGGCCGCTGATATGCAAAGCGGCCTTTTTCTTGCTGTGAGCCATCAGGTGCGCAAAACGAGTTTTCCGACCGTCTTCCCCGATTCCATTGCCTTGTGGGCTGCTGCTACGTCATCAAATGGGTAGGATTTTACGGGCATTTCCGGGAGCAGGTTCTCCTTGTCCATGCGAAGCAGGACGTCCATTATTTCCCTGAAAAAAGATTTCTTTTCGAAAAGGTAGATCAGGTTGAATCCGCTGATGGTCCTGTTTGTGCCGGTAAGATCGAAGGGGTTGAACCGGGGTGTTTTGAAATAGTACCAGATGAGTTTTAGGTAGTTCTTTTTCCCGCTGCGGGAGAACATGGAGGCAAAACCGTAAATGAGGAGCCGGCCGCCTGGTTTGAGATGCGCGTAAGACCCTTTCAATGTGGAGGCGCCGTTTGCGTCCAGGATCATATCATAGCCTTCCGGGCTCCATTGTTCGGCTGTTTCCCAGAGGGGCTGTCTTTCCTTGTCGATCACGACGGATGCCCCTGCTTTCCGGGCATAGGGCACTTTCTCGTGGTGTCCCACAACCCCTGCTGAAAGATTGTCGTTTGCCTTGAGCAGATGCAGGAGCGCGGTTCCAACACCGCCTGCCGCAGAGTGAACGAGGACCTTGTCACCCTGTTTGAGGTGTCCGACGTGGTGGAGGGCGTAGTACGCGGTCAGGTAGGCAACGGGAAAAGCGGCCCCGCGGGAAAAGTCCCAGTCTTGGGGGAGGTGCCAGAGATGATCGGGAACGGTATTGATGGCCGTGGCATAGGCGCCGAATCGGGATACCCCGAAAACCCTGTCCCCGGGATTGAAATCGCTTATTCCAGTGCCGGTCCGGGAGACAATCCCTGAGAATTCAAGCCCGGGACAGAGAGGATACAGATCCCTTGCCGCCGCGTAGAGGCCGAGACGAACACTGATGTCCGCGAAATTGATGCCGCACGCCTTGATCTCAACCTGAATTTCCCCGGGACCGGGGTTCTGGAGAGGGGTTTCATCAATGTTCATTCCCTTATATGATCCGGGTTTTACAATGACGATCCTTTTTCTTTGGAATAGCATAAGATGACCCACATCTCTAGAAAAAACGGCTTTTTGATCGCGCCCGGGAGCAGGCAAACGGCATAAATGAGCTTCTTAGAACTTATCATGCTTGTTTGGCAGGCTCTTAAGGGCATCCAGCCATCGCTCCAGCAATGCCATGCAGACCGGATTTTCCATCTTCGGGATATTTCCGGTGGCAAGACAGGGAACCAGCCACGAAAGAGAGGTCTGCACATCCTCGACAGTGACGACGATGTCCCTTGAAGCGAGCATCTGATCCCGGTATTCCAGGGTCACCCGGATGAGGATATCGAAAATCCTCCGTGCGCCTTCATGGAAGGTTTTCGGTTCATCCATAATGCTGCTGAACAGGGTTTCGAGTTCCGTTTTGTCCACGCTAGACGCTTCCCTCCTGCACCAGCCTGGCGAAGTACTCAAACGAGCGGTCAAAAGTCGCTTCCGCGTCGTTTGGAAAACAGCATCCCGGGAGCTGGCGCATCCTGAGATGATATGAAATGCACTGGCAGCAGATTCCTTTCCGGGAACAGGGCTCATAGGTGCAATTACATTTCTCGAGATTTTCTTCCTGTCGGCATTCCATTTGATTATGCTCCTTTCGATATATCCTCCTTAGCAATTGGTATGTGAGTATAGCATATCGTGTTTTAAAGGGAATACCACTTTTTCGCATCTCGCGGACCGGCCTTTTTATTGCATGCTTGTCTGTAAAGCTTTGATTTGTTATATTTAGAAAGAACGTTACTGATGAAGAGAAGCGCGATGGAGAGTCAATAATGGAGCAAAGACTGGATCATAAAGATATCCTCAAAGTTTTGAATAGGGAAAAGCTATTCTTGAGAAATGAATACGGTGTTATAAATATTGGACTTTTCGGCTCCTATGCCAAAGGGAATCAAAGGGAAGATAGCGATATTGATCTTTTGGTTGAGTTAAAAGAGCCTCGTTTTGAATGGATCGCAGGCTTGCAGATTTACCTGGAAAAAAAGTTCAACAGGAAAATTGAACTGGTCCGCAAAAGCAATAATATTGATCAGCGTTTTTTCAAGCGAATTGAGGGCGAGGTTCTGTATGCTTGATGGTATTATTCAGGATAACTTGGAGATCATTATTGAATCCATTGCTTTGATCGAGGAGAGGTTTTCAAGAGTGGGCACCCCGGATCGATTTGTGAGCACTCCGGCAGGCATGCTTCTCTTGGACGCCATCTCGATGCGACTTCAGGTTATCGGGGAAGTGGTCAAGAAAATAGATAAAATTGAGCCATCGCTGTTCATGAAATATTCTGAGGTTGAGTGGGACAAAATCATGAAGCTTCGCGACATCATTTCCCATCATTACCATAAGGTGGATCATGAGATTATTTTTGATATATGCCAGAATCATATCCCGCAACTGAAGTTGATCATTCGGGGCATTTTGAGGAAAGAAGATTCTGATGCCCCTGAAATTGAAGGATAAACTCATTTTCTGGAGCGTCCTGACTGGGATCGATGCAGTCTGCTCACCTCCTTTCGGGCGCTTCATTCCTCCCACGAGTACATGTCGGAACCTGCCTGTGTTGCCCTGTAGGTAGTATGACTCATTACTTTTCCCTTGACAAATCAGGTCAATTATAAAAAGGTGCCTTGAAAGGTGTTCAGTTTTTGAACAAATGAACCGATCTCTATTCCTGGTGAATCATGCCGGAAACGGATCTTGACCGTGCAAAAAGAAGATTTCCACATCTTGAGGATCATGGGGGAGGTTGACCGGGACGGGAGTCGAACCCAAAGAGAACTTTCCGCCCGGCTCAATATCTCCCTCGGCCTGGTGAACACGTTCATGAAAAGGCTTGTCAACAAGGGATACTTCAAGGTCAAGACCCTGCCCCGTAATCGCCTCAAGTATTTCCTGACTCCCAAGGGACTGACCCAGAAGAGCAGATTGACAATCGAGTACCTGAAGTATTCAGCGCACTTTTATAGAGAGGTGAAGGAGTTGCTGCTTGAGAAATTTGAAATGCTGGAAGAACAGGGGGTCAAACGTGTTCTTTTTTGGGGGACCGGAGAAGTAGCCGAACTGGCGTATCTTTACCTGCAGCAGACAGGCGTTCAATTGAGAGGAATTATCGATGAACAGGGAAACGGGCAGCATTTTTTCGGTTTTCCGGTGGAGCATCTCGACCGGCTGCACACCCCTGACTGGGACCGTATCCTGGTGACCAGGCTGGATGACCCGGAACGGGACGTTCGTGTTTTGATGGAACAGGGGATTGCACGCGACAGGATCATCACGCTATGAATGAGAATAATGCCAAATGGTACGCCATCCACACGCGGAGCAGGTTTGAGCAAAAGGTATTCGAGGGGCTGCGCGGGAAAGACCTGGAGGCATTCCTGCCCCGGGTTCAGGTGATGAGCAGACGGAAGGACCGGAGGAAAAAAATCCATATCCCCATGATTCCCGGCTATGTGTTTGTGCGCTCCATCCTTACGCCGGAGGATTACTATCCCATCATCAAGACGACAGGTGTTGTCCGGATTGTGAGTTTCAAGGGGAAACCGGTGCCCGCCAACGAGGAGGAAATCGCATCCCTGATGATCCTGGATGGAACAGATCGGACTGTTCAAAACCGGGCATACATGAAAAAGGGCGACCGCGTGATGATCATGGAAGGCCCGCTCAAGGGACTCGTGGGATTCTATCTGCATCACAAGGGAAAGAGTGACCGAGTCGTGGTTTCAGTTGATCTCCTGAAACGCTCTGTGGCGGTGGAGATAGAAGACTGGGCCCTTGAAAAGGTTTCATTCTAGCAAGCGTTCACCGGCCGGGCAGCTTCCAGACTTTGTTGGAACCTGTCTTGGAGGATTAAATAAATATATTCAATCGGTTACAATGTGTTCAGCCTTGTAATCGAAGAGGCGGAGCTGTGAGGTTTCCGCGGAACGGAGGGAGAAGAGGAGAGATGAAGATACTTATCACGGGGGGTGCCGGTTTTATCGGGTCTCATCTGGCCGAGAAATTGTTGGAGTCAGGGCATGAGGTGTTCGTGATCGACAACCTGTGGACCGGGAAACTCAGTAATGTCGAGCATATTCAGAATAATGAGCGACTGCATCTGATCGTGGATACCATTTTGAATGAATCGGTCATGAACGAACTGGTCTTCAAGATTGATCATGTCTATCATCTGGCGGCTGCGGTCGGGGTCATGAATATCATGGATCACCCGGTCGAAACCCTTGATATCAACGTAAAAGGGACCGAAGTGGTATTGAGGCTGGCAAACCGTTTCAAGAAGAAGGTGTTGATTGCCTCCACCTCAGAGGTTTACGGAAAACATGTGGAAAGTGATCTCAGAGAGGATGATGACAGGATCCTGGGCAGCGTGAAAAAGAGGAGATGGGCGTATGCGTGCTCAAAGACACTGGATGAATTCCTGTCCCTTGCGTACTTTGACGAAAAGAAATTGCCGGTGGTGATCACGCGGCTGTTCAATACTGTCGGCCCCCGGCAAACGGGTCGATACGGAATGGTGCTCCCCAATTTTGTCCAGAGCGCCCTTTTGGGAAAACCCATCAAGGTCTACGGGGACGGCACCCAGAGCAGGAGTTTTACCCATGTGCATGATGTGACCGGGGCCATAACCAGGCTCATGGATGAACCCAAGGCAGAAGGTGATATATTTAATGTGGGGAGTGGGTATGAGATCACCATCAACGAGTTGGCCGAAAAGGTGAAAGCAATGACCGGCAGCAATTCCGAGATTGAACATATTCCCTACGAAAAAGCCTACGGGCCCGGATTTGAGGATATGCAGAGGAGGTGCCCCAGTATTGAAAAGATCAGGGATCTTATTGGATTCGAACCGTCCTATGATATTGATGCCATTATCCAGAGCGTGATTGACTATTTCAAGGAATAGGAATGAGACCGGGCGTAAGGCGTAAGGAGGGTAAACCGGAAAGGGGTGCATGATGGAGTTTGAAAAGAATATCTTGTGTATCGGCGCGGGCTACGTGGGTGGGCCAACCATGTCCATGATTGCCTATAAGTGCCCCCAATACAAAGTGACTGTGGTGGATATCAACCCGGAGAGGATCAGGCAGTGGAATTCTGACAAACTCCCCATTTTTGAACCTGGTCTGGAGAAAGTGGTCTTGGCGTGCAGGGACAGGAACCTGTTTTTCAGTACGGATATTGAAAAGGGGATCAGGGAAGCTGAGATCATTTTTGTGAGCGTTAATACTCCGACCAAGACCTTCGGGGCAGGAGCGGGCATGGCTGCTGATTTGCAGTACTGGGAAAAAACCGCACGGCAGATCCGCGACTGCGCAGAGTCTCCGAAGATTGTTGTGGAGAAGAGTACCCTGCCGGTCAAGACGTCCCTGGCCATGGAGAGGATTCTTTCCGGGGGAAACGATCAGGTCTACTTTGATGTTGTTTCGAACCCTGAATTCCTTGCTGAAGGGACCGCCATAAAAGATCTCGAGACACCGGACAGGGTACTGGTTGGCTCCCATGAAACAAAAAGAGCGCTGAAGGCCCGGGAGGCAGTCGTGGAGATTTACGCGAACTGGGTGGAC
>JAFDGR010000210.1 GCA_019309145.1 Deltaproteobacteria bacterium
AGAACCTGGAGCGCTTCGCTGCTGACCTCAGGGATTGCACGACAGGAGGAGAAGTCCTTTTCTATGGCACAATCAGGGATCACTAAAATATTGATTGTTGATGATGAAGAAATGATTCGCACCACTACCCGGTCTTTTCTTGAAAAATTCGGGATGACCTGTGACGAAGCAAAAAATGCTGAAGAAGCCATGAAAATACTTCGGGATATGCAGTACGATCTCGTTCTTTCCGATATCTCCATGCCGGCGATGGACGGCATGGAGATGATGAAGAAAATCAAGGAATCACATCCGGACCTGGCCTTCATGATCATGACCGGTTATACGGGAAATTACACGTACGCAGACATCATTTCGGCCGGTGCCGCCGATTACATCAGCAAGCCTTTTGACATGAAGGAACTCAAGGCCAAGATCGAAAGGATCGACCGGGAAAAGAGGATTCGGGCGGAACTCCAGGAAACGAATGACCAACTGGAAACCGCCATAGAACGGGCGAACCAGATGGCGGTCCAGGCCGAGCTGGCATCCCTGGCAAAGAGTGAATTTCTGGCAAACATGAGCCACGAAATCCGAACTCCCTTGAACGGGGTCATCGGATTCACGGACATGCTCCTGGAAACCCGGTTGACCGAGGAACAGATTGATTATGCCAGTACGATCAAGCGAAGCGGCGAATCCCTCCTCTCCCTCATTAACGACATCCTGGACTTCTCCAAGATTGAGGCGGGCCAGATGGACCTGGAGGAGATAGACTTTGACCCCGAGATCCTGTGCCATGATGTCTGCGACCTCATCCGCCCCAAGATTCAAGACAAGCCCATAGAGATCCTCTGCAGGATCGGCAACGATGTTCCGGCCCAGATAAAGGGAGATCCTCATCGTTTCAGGCAGGTCCTGGTGAACCTCATGGGGAACGCGAGCAAATTTACCGACGCAGGTGAAATAGAGCTTGCACTCGACATACGCGAGGGTGAGGGAGACGACCTTGCTTTCCACGCCACCGTCAGAGATACCGGCATCGGCATTCCTGAAGCAAAACTGGCAACCATCTTTGAACCCTTTCAACAGGCGGATGGTTCCACCACCAGGAGATACGGCGGAACAGGCCTGGGGCTCACCATTTGCAAAAAGATATCGGAACTCATGGATGGAGATGTCTGGGCGGAAAGCAAACCCGGCCAGGGGACCTGCTTTCACTTTACCGGCAAGGTAAAAAAGGCACCTGAGAAAAAGGCGAAAAGGCTGGTGCCTACTATCCTCAAAGGGAAGAGGGTCCTCATTGTGGACGACAACCGGACAAACCTGGATATCCTCCGCTATCTCCTGGAATCGGCCGGGATCAGGGTTCATGCCCTTGCAGCGGGCAAAGAAGTGCTCCCCGCCGTGAAAGAGGCTATTGAGGCGAATGATCCATTTGACCTCTGCGTCCTGGATATCCAGATGCCCGACATGAACGGCTACGACATTGCTCGCGCGGTCCGCGAGAGTCCTCCCCCCGCATCAAAACTTCCCTTACTGGCATTTTCGTCTTCTGTGGTCCGGGCGGCAAAAAGATGCCAGGATGCCGGGTTTGACGGCTTTCTGCCGAAACCGATCCGGCGGCAAAAACTCTTCAAGATGATTGAAAAGCTCCTGAGCACCAGGACCGCCGGAGATCCTGCAGAGGCCTCGGAAAGCAGGCAGATTGTCACTCAATACTCCGTGCGAGAGGAAATGAAACGATCCGCGTCTCTTCTCCTGGCTGAAGACAATCCTGTGAATCAGAAGCTGGCCGGGATGATGCTCAAGAAGGCCGGATATCAGGTGGATATTGCCAACAACGGGAAAGAGGCTCTCGAAAAGTTTTCAACTGATCCGGACGCCTATCACCTGATATTCATGGACGTCCAGATGCCTGAAATGGACGGGATAGAGGCCACGAGGGCAATCCGCGACGTAGAAGCGAAAAGGCAAAACGGCAATGGACAGGAAGCCAGGATTCCCATCATCGCCATGACTGCCAATGCCATGGCGGGAGACCGGGAAAAATGCCTCGCCGCGGGCATGGATGATTACGTTCCCAAACCCATTAAGCGCGAACTGGTATTCCAGATGATCGACAAGTATGTTCTGAAAAAGGAGGTATCATGAATATCAACGAACTGGCCGAAAACCTCGGGCTAGAACCGGATGAATACATGGAAATCCTGGAACTGCTCGTGGATTCCGGCAAAGCCGACATCGCTTCCCTGGAGCAGGCAATAGCCGCAAACGACGCGGAAGGCGTGGTCAAGGCGGCCCACTCCCTGAAAGGAGCCTCAGCCAATCTTGGTCTCATGGACCTTTCCGAGACTGCCAGGGACATTGAGTTCAAGGGCAGGGAACAGGATTTGGCCGATATCGGTGAAAAAATCCAGGTCCTGAAGGCGAAATTCGCCCCCGTGATCGAGCTTTTTCAGTCTTAGCCACCGCATTGGAGCAGTCCATTGGAAAGTGATTTCCCCATTCTTATTGCTGAAGATAATCCGGTCTCCCGCAAGCTTCTTGAAAAGACCCTCAAAAAGGCAGGCTATGAGGTGGTCCCCGCCAAAAACGGCCGTGAGGCCCTGGAGCTCTTTGGCCAACGTTTCTTCCCCATTGTCCTCACGGACTGGATGATGCCCGAAATGACCGGCCCCGAACTCTGCCGGGCACTGCGGGCACAATCAGGAAACGGATACGTCTTCATGATCCTGCTGACGGCCAAGGACTCCAAGGAGGACATTGTTGCGGGTCTCGAAGCAGGAGCGGACGATTACCTGACTAAGCCTTTTAATCGTGCCGAACTCATGGCCCGTCTCAAGACCGGCACCCGCATCCTGGAACTTGAACGGTCGCTCAAAAAGGCGACCGAAGAGATCAGGGTTCTTTCCATAAAAGATACATTAACCGGCTGTTACAACAGGGGGTTCCTCACGGAACATCTGCCCAAAGAGATCAAGCGGGCCAGGCGATACGGTCATGACCTTTCGGTTCTGCTCTGCGACATCGACCACTTCAAAAAAGTGAACGACACCTACGGACACCAAGCCGGAGACGCGGTACTCAAGACCTTTGCGAAGATTCTCATGGATTCCATTCGGAACGGGGTTGACTGGGTCTCCCGGTATGGGGGGGAAGAATTCCTGGTGGTACTCCCGGAAACGCCCTTCCAGGGGGCCGTCCTCGTAGCAGAACGGCTGCGCACCAATGTGGCCGAGGCCGTCATGGATACCCCTGAAGGCGCTCTTCACATCACCGCCAGCTTCGGGGTAACCGGGTTTTCCTCCGACACTCCCGAGCCCCGTGTTTCCCCTGATGCAATGGTCAAGATGGCCGACGACAAGCTCTATCAGGCCAAGAATGAGGGCAGGAACACCGTCCGCAGCCAACCCCTCTAACCACTCCGTAAGAACAAGCTCTGCTTGCGAAAATCGCGACCAGGAGGCCGCTCCTACAATGGTAAATCGTTCTTTTTGGGCGTGGGAAACCTCCTGGCGGCAGCGAAAAGGCGTTTGAAAGTGGCCTTGGTGTCCAAGGCTTCAAAGAGGATCTTGGATTCTTCCAGCAAATCTCTGGCTTTTCGCAGCGCTCTTTGAAGGTCTTCAGAAGGAGTGGTGGAGATTCTGCCGTGGCCGGGATAAAGCTCCTGCACGTTCAGGGTATTCAGACGTTCCAATGAGTTCACGTAGTCGCTTATACTCCCGGAAGGGCAAACATCCGAGAGGACTCCTCCGGCCAAAACCGTATCGCCGGTAAAAAGGAGTTTGTTCGCGGATTCGTACAACGAGATACACCCTGAGCAATGCCCAGGCGTGTGTATGATGCTGAGGCTGAAATTCCCAAGCTCTATTCTCGTATTCCCTTCAAGCCAGATATCAACATGGAGAGGCCTTGCCGGCAAATCAAAGTATTTGTTCATCATGACGAATTCATCCTGGAGCTGGATCTTGTTTGCGGCAAAGCGATGCGCGGCCACAACCGCTGTGTCAAAAGAAACAGCCGTGGCTCCTATGTGATCGAAATGTTCGTGGGTGAGTATGATCAGATGGATATCCCGGGGTCGCAAGCCGACCTCTGCGAGGCAGTCCCTGACGGTGGGGAAACCCGCCGCCATACCCGAATCAATGAGCACATTTTTCCACCGGCCCTTTAGCAGGTACACGTGGCTTCCCGGCCTCACGGCACGAATCTGGTAGATATTGGGCTTGAGTTCTACTATTTTGGGTGTTTGTTCGGGCATTGTTCTACAGTATCATCACGGTAAACGTTGTATGTGAAGTATCATTACGCCGAGCTCCTGGATTCTCCCTTCCGCGGGAATGACGGGTTGTGGGTTCGCTGGTCACATTTTGTGCAGGACTCTGGATTGCATTGTCCACCTTTATTGTGCGCTCTTCGAAGTGGAGAGTTTTGAATACAGGTCCCAGCGATCCCTGATACGCTGACAAAGACCGTGCATTATTGTGAGGGCAAAAGGCGGTTGTTGGCTGACCAGGTAAAGGAACTTGGATCGATCCAACACTACCAGCTTTGTATTGTCTTCCTCTGCAGTGGCCGTGGCCGAGCGAGGAGCATCATCAACAAGGGCCATTTCGCCGAAAAAGTTCCCGGGGCCGAGAATACCCAGGACCAAGTCCGAGCCCGGAGCTTTTGTTGTAAGCTTAACTTTTCCGGAATGGATCACGTACATATCATTTCCGAAGCTGTTTTCCTCAAAGATGACTTCGGATTTCTTGTAAACCCTGATGAATTCTTGAGGATTCATTTACCGTTCTCTTCATAATGAATGGCTTTAGCACAATAGTGTATGAAACTTCAAACAACATACAAATCCCCTTTCAATTCAAAGACCTCCATTTCCTCCGAGATGTTCTTGAGGGCGAATTTTCCCCGAGAAACAAAGGGGAACTCGCTGCCGGCTCTTTCAGCCGTCTCCCTGTTGGTGAAGATAGCACCTCCCGTGGCCTTCGCACAAATCCTCGCGGCCATGTTCACCAGCATACCGTGGGCCGTATAAGTCCAGCGCGACCCGGTGGGACTGCTGTACTTGGAAGCCCCAAGGAACGCCTCCCCCGAAGTAATGCCGATATTGATGGCGAGTGGTTGTGATGAGGCCGTGCTCTCTTCATTGATAAAGGCCGTTTTCTCCCTGATAGTGGCGGCCGTCCTGACCGCATCCAGGGCATGAGCCGTCCTGTCTTCCGCGAGAAACAGGATCATGAGCCCATCGCCCGCAGTCTCCATCACATCACCGTTATTGGTGTAAATGGCATCCATGAATACGGAAAAATACTTCTCCACGAGGCTGTTTGTCTCTATGCCGCCCACTTCTTCGGTGATCCTGGTATAGCCCTCGATGTCCAGGAACATAACCGTCAGGTCACGCTCTTTCGCCTCCAGACTCTCGGACGTCGGTGATCTTTCAATCATCCTGGTCACCGTAGCAGGGACAAAATTGCATAAGTTTGCCTTGATGCTCTCCAGGATCTCCACCTTCCGCATGGCCGTCTGGAGTTCATGAAGTGCCTTTTTAAGCTCCTTATTCTTGATTCGCAACGCCTCGTTCAGGCTGCTGATCTCCTCAAAAGAGAGGGCATTTTTAAGAGCCACCACCAGGTTATTCACCAATGTGCCAAGAAGTTCCTTGTCATGCTTTTCAAAGGGTTCTTCGGTGAGCTTCTGGCCGAGCCCCAAGATTCCAATCTGCCCGGAATCAATCCTGAAGGGCAAAAGGAGTGATATGTCAGGCGGAAAAGGAGTGGACCCGGGCTTTTCAAGTCCGGCGCTTTCAACCGTACAAGATGAGTTGCCTTCAAGAAACCCGCAGCTGAACTGCTGGAGGCGCAACTGCTCACCTTCATCAAATCCGACCGATACAAAGTGATGAACCTTGTCGGCGGAATTATTACACGTGAGGATAAAGCATCGAAATACCCCGAAATTGCCCATAGTCATGAGCATGAAGTTGCGGAGGATGGCCTCGAAGTTGACTGTCCCGAAAAGTTCCTTGCTCACATCATACAGCGTTCGAAGGTAATAGGCACGACGGTCAAGTTCCGCCTGTATAATTTCCAGCCCCTCGGGAGAACCAGATTCTCCGGGCTCCGTATCCATCTTTTCTGTGTCTTTGGGCATTTTCCTCTTTTGCCTTAAGCCTCAAGTTGGGCAATGCTCAACG
>JAFDGR010000026.1 GCA_019309145.1 Deltaproteobacteria bacterium
GGCAGACCCTTTTGACCTGGACCGGGTCAAGGCCCGGTTCAACAAACACCTGGAGACCATAGAGAACATGCTCAACCAGGCCAACGAGCACAGGGTGGACAGCGAGGAGACTGTCCAGCAGGCCGTTGCTATGGCCGGGGACTCGAAACGCCTGGGAAAGGACCTGGAGGCCAAGAGGAAGGAAATAGTGAAGGCGCCGAACCAGTATGTACGGTCAGTCAACGCCTTCGTAAAGAACTTCACCCGGCCCCTAAACAAGATCGAGGCGGTCCTGAAAACTAAGATCGCTCACTATCAATACCAATTGGAACTTGAGCGCAGGGAGCAGGAGAGGAAGGCGAAAGAAGAAGCCGCCCGCCTCCAGGTGCAGCTAAAAAAGGAGGCCCAGGAAAAAGGGGTTGAGCCCGCTAAGGTGGTCCCTATTGCCGTACCAGAGGCTGACAAGGTGGTGCGGAGCGGTGCAGGCGCCTCAGCCCACACCCGGCGGGTATGGAAGGCGGAAATCGTGGACCCCGATGCCGTCCCAAGGGAATTTTGCTCCCCTGACATAAAAAAGATCAACGAAGCGGTTAAGGCCGGTATCAGGGAGATGGCCGGTGTCAGGATATGGGAAGATGTGCAAACAATTTTGAGGACATAAGGAGGAAAAACGATGGAACAGGTACAGGCGTTGCAAAAGCGGGAGCCCCTCAACATAGATTTCACGAGGGGCATTGTCCCGCAGAACTACAAGGAGGCCATGCAGATGGCGGCCCTCCTGCACAAATCGGGATTGGCCCCCAAGAGCCTCGATACCGTGGAGAAGGTCGCCGTAGCCTGCTTTATGTGTCTGGAATTGGGCAGGCCAATTATGACGGGCATCCAGGATATCGGGGTGATCAACGGCAGAGCCGGGATTTTTGGGGATGCGGCCCTGGCCCTGGTAAGGGCCTCCGGTAAGCTCGAATATATCAAGGAGACCGAAAGCGGTACCCCCTACACTGACGATTGGACCTTTAGGTGTGAGATTAAGCGGAAAGACAGCCCGGTTCCCAGGGTGGGGATCTGGACATGGGTGGATGCCAAGCGGGCAGGGTTGGACGACCCTAAGACCCGCCAGGGCGGAAAGGATATGTATAGCCCCTGGCGCCGGTTTACCCGCCGTATGATGCAGTTTAAGGCCAGGAATTTTCCTCTGAGAGACGAGTTTGGAGACGTGCTCAAAGGCATCCGGCTGGCTGAAGACAACATAGACGCCATTGATATGTATGAGGAGGCCCCAGGGGCCTATCAGCCCTCAGCATCCCTTCAGCCTGCAACAACGGGCACCCCTGGCGACGAGATCGATCTTGTAGCCAAGCAGTTTGCGGAATTTGCTGAAACCCTGGATGCCCCACTGAAAAAGGTTGCCAGGTTCGTTGAGATGACCGCCGAGGCAAACGGAACAACGGCATCCGAAATCCGTAAAAGCGCCCTCAAAAAGAAGGAGAGTTTTGCCACTGCCGTTACGAAGTGGTGGGCACGGGAGCAAGGGAAAAAGCTCAAGAAGGAGGCCCCGGAGGCGGCCCCGGCTTCCCTTTTCTCCACCCTCAAGGCCATGCGCCCGAACACCTCCGACAAGAACAAGAGGGTCTTCCGGGCGAAGGTCCTCGATAACCTGGACGAAATCCGGGAATGGCCGGATATGCAGCAGGACTTTCTCCGAGCGAAATGGACTAACACCTTCCCCGAGGAGCCGTTCTCAGACATCCTGAACCCGCCCCCTCCTCCGCAAGAGGAAGAAGAGCCCGAGCCCCAGGGCGGAGAAGAGCCCCCGCCGGCACAGGAGCCCCCGCAGCAGGAAGAGGCAGGCGAGGAAGAGCATCAGCCCCCCTGGGAGCGCCGTAATGCGTGGCTGAAAAAGATGGAAGCCGTCTGGAACCACAACCCCCCGGTGTATCTGACAGCCCTTGGTGATGCTGGTTACGAGCGGGCCGTTCAGGTGCCCGATGATCCAGAAGTAGAGGCAAAAGTCCTGGCCGCCGTCAGGGAAGCGGTCGGGATCGAGGATTAGGAGGCCCGATGGATAAGGAATATCAAGAGCAGGCCGTAGCAACCCTGCAAGCATGGGCATATAAACCAGCGCCAGCGGTCAAGGTTGAGCCAAGCGGGGACAAGAGATTCTTAGTTCTCAAGGTGGACCTGAGCCATGGCAGCAATAAAGTATTGGGCCGCCTCCATGAGATCGTAACGCATGGAGGTATGCGTAGGCGGATGGACCGGGAGTCCTTCTGCTGCCGGTTTAAGCAGTATTGGGCCACCAGGATTGATGATTATCTCTTCTACCTTGAAGTCTTTAACCGCTGGAGTGAACTAAGGAAGGAAGGCAAGGTGAAAGGGGATGCGCTATGGAACAAGGTCTTGAAGTCCATGCTGCCAAAGGTGGACTTGACAGACAAAGAACGGCTTCGTTTTCGGCAGTACAAGGCGGCTGCCGAGACGATAACAGAGATTCTTAACTCCTGCGAATAACGGGGGCCGCCCCTCCCCCGCCGATGGGCAAAAAAGGGGTCGAGTCTCTTTTCATACCTCCTTTTGATTGAGCGGCCCGCCCCGGCCCCGCCTGAGAGCAAAAACGGGGCACCTAAACAATGCACCCAAAAACAATAGAAGAAGCCCGGAAACAAAGATACGGCCAATGGGCGGGACAACCCCGTGGACAGACGTATTGTGAAGAGCAATGTGCCTACGAGGTTTGGCTTCGAGAGGGCATTGGTTCTTATCAATGCAACAGAAAAAAAGGGTACGGTCCGTCAGGGCTGTACTGCAAACAACACGCAAAGATCGTTGGGCGGAGGCTTGAAACATGGATATCTACACCCCGCCAGGGGTAAAAGTCAGGTTTGACGGGAATGTGACCAAGGATCAAATCCGGTGGGGATGCCATACCGACCCAAGTAGCCTATTACACGAAGGGGAAGAGTATGTCGTTGACCATACTGAAGTCAGGTCTTCACATACGAGAGTCTTTCTCAAAGAATTTCCAGGGAAACACTTCAATTCTGTGTGGTTTTCAAATGTGGTAAACGGAGGGGTAAAATGGCGCAAACATCAATAAAAGCAACCTGCGCCAGGTGCGGTAAATCATGCACACAGGGAACGCCTAAAAATCGAAAGGCGCGGCCATTCCGGAGGGCAAAAAAGGGACTGTGCGAAAACTGCGTCGTCACACAGTTTCTGCTTTGTGACGATTTAGAAGCATTGCGGGGGGGGCTATTAACAAACGGTATAGAAGTATTGAAGGCACCGGCTATCCAAACCCAATTTGCGAAAATATTGGATGCCGGAGGGTCAGAATTATCACAATGGGACTTACCGTTCCCAAAAGGATACGAACCATCAAAAACATAACCTGCACCAGACAAGCTGGTGAAGCCCACGTCATCTTCTTGGAAAGGAAACTGCTATGAATTTATACTTTTGGAAAATTAGGAAGTGTGGCCCTTGGTGGGAAGTCAGGGCGAGAGGACCAAATTGGCACATCCACGGAAGTCGGTCTTTAATTAAGGCGTTTATCCGTTGCTTACAGTTTACACCGATAACCAAAAGATTACTTGAGTGAAAAGCACAAGTTATCCTTAATCGTTAGTTCCTTGGAGGTAAATTAATGAAGCTATCAAAATACATCCCCGGACGGACAAAGACTATCCAGTTCAACTGGTGTAAAAAGGATTGGATGGAGATGACCCAAAAATATAGGGACATCAGAGCAAAAATAAAGAGGCCGAAAGACAAATGTTTTTGGTGCGGGCATGCGTTTTTAGATGGCGAAATGATGGCACTCGCACAACCTAAAAAAGGGCGGAACGAATTACTGTGCCCGAGTTGTGCCGATGAATTATTGAGATCAGGAGGATCGTGATGAACCTGGACAACCTCAACAAACGCACAGGAGGAACCAAATGAACACGGAGCTTGAAGTCTTAACCGATACCCTGATGCATATATCAGAGGTACGGGAGAACCTGGCTGAAATGACAGCAGAATTAACCAGACGGGGCATAGCGCATGACAGGTCGAAGTTGGAGGCTCTGGAATTTGACGCCTTTGTGTCAACCAGGCCAAAGTTCAAGAAGGCCAACTATGGGTCCCCGGAGTATCAGGAGTGTGTGGACGCCATCAAGCCGGCGGTTGACCATCACTACTCTGTCAATCGGCATCATACAGGGTTTCATGTGGTCGGATTTGCGGGGATGAACCTCTTCGATATCCTGGAAATGCTGGCTGACTGGAAGGCGGCGGCCCGCCGGAGTCCAGACCTATCCTTTGAGGATTCTCTGCCGAAGGCATTTGAAAAATACAACATACCTCGCAACATGCAGAGGCATATTATGACGACCCTCAGAGACCTCGGGTGGATTGAATAAAAAAATGTTGACCGCCTCCCCTCAAACATGCTATGCCCCCGGCAGGGGGGCTATTGTCATGTCAGGTATTATCTGGACATACCAGAAATGTCCGGGGTGCGGGGGGAGATTTCCTTCTTCAAAGGGCGGGTTTCCGATTATCTGCGCTGCCTGCAAGACCCAACCTACCAAGTTTCAAATCAAAATTCCCTGGCAAAAACAGCGAATTACAATCAGCAGGGATCGAGATGGACGAACCCTGCATGACTTCAATCATGCCAACAACCTGCTTGGGCAGATTAGATCGGAAATTCAGGCGGGCATCTTCGACCCCGAGATTTACAAACGCCAATCTGCCACGGCTTTTCGGGCTTTCTGGTTGAAATTCCAGGAGACATACCGACATTCCCCATCAACCTATGCCAAAGTTACAGCCATAGGGAAACACCACCTGGGCTCCTTGCTGACCTATCAAATGAGAGATATCCGGGCCTATCATATAGCTGATTGGTGGCAGGAGTTACAAGGCAAGGGACTGTCGGCGCATTACCTGAATGATATCCTACAATGGGTTAAGAGGTTCTTCGGCGAGGCAAAGGATTTGGATATCATCGAGAAGGTCCCACGGTTCCCCAGGGCGAAGTCCCTCCCAAAGCAGGACATCCAATGGTACACGGAGGCCGAACAGGTGGCGGTGTTGTCCCACCTGCCCGAATACGATCAGCCCATATTCGACTTCCTATTCCTGACTGGCGTGAGGGTAGGGGAGGCAATCGGCCTGCAACGGTCGGACGTTGATATGGTACGGGGCAGAACCGTCATTCAGCATACCATTAAAAGAGACGGTTCCCTGGGGCCAACCAAAAACCGAAAACCAAGGGTGATCCCCCATGTTCCGGAAATTCTGGACTGCTATAAAAGGCAGGCGGTCAAAGGTTTGAAATATATGTTTGTCAACAAGTGGGGGCGACGGTATTCGGATGACTACCTCAGAGACACTTTTCGGCGAGCCTGTCTGGATGCGGGGCTGGAACCGATCAAACTGAAAAATGCGACACGCCATTCTTTTGGCATGGGTTTGATAGAAAACGGAGAGGATATCTGGACGGTCTCAAAGGCAATGGGACATTCGGATATCCGTATGACAGAGCACTATGTAAAAGTCCTGGCGAAGAGAACCAGGGGCTTGTACGGGCGCAGAAAGTGCGCCAACGGGGAAAATGAGGGGGTGCTAACCATCGGGAATAAGGGCTGATTTGGGATTAGCGTGAGAATGCCATCCTCACACGGTGGAAGCCGGGGGTTCAAATCCCCCACCGCCCACCATCCAATAAAACCAGTCACTTACATCATACCCTTAAACACCTAAAACCCCCTAAAAAGTGCGCCAAAAGTGCGCCAAAAGTGCGCCAAAAACGGAGTTGTAAAGTTATGCCTAATACATGACGGGCTGTTTTGAGGATAAAGATGATGCGTGGGAAGCATGGAATAATCGTAGGTACATAATTAGGGGAAAGGGGATAAAAATGCGGCAAAAATTAAATGCTAAAAAAACATTAAAAATCCGAAAAGAAACTGGGTTACCTGTGATAGCTGTCTTAGTGCGTGGTAATACGTGTCACAGAAAGGATCTGTGTTTGGAAGATGGCACAATTGCATGTTTATGGCCCGATGGGTCTATTGAAAAAACGGATTATAAACATAATGTTAGATCTGTGCTGGAAAGCTAACGACACTCATCACCCGTGCCGCTTTTTGGCGTCAGTTGCATGTGTTGGTTGTATTCGTTTTCCTGCGCTTCAATTTCTTGATCTGAAAATTGAAGTTATGAGGGATGGGCGATGGGTAAAAAACGCAACCTCAAAATCCTAACCTACCGCGACAAGGCCGGCATCCGAGCGTGGCTTAAATGCACACCATGGGAGCAAGAAGGGTTTTGTCCGATAAGAGGCGGGTGCTCTACCTGCAAGGCCCTGTTCCCCAACATCCCTATGGTTGCTGACAGCTATTCTTACGGTGGGTTTAGGCCAAGATGCCCATGTAAATCCTTCCCGCTCCCCTACGTGCGGAAGGTGGCGAGGTTGGCGGTGGGAGGAGGGTAAGAAATGACCGGCGTTAAATTATGGGAACTGGTCCGGCAGCTTGAAGAGCATGCAGAAGAGAGTATGGCGGACTATGCAATATCTGTTGCCACCATGTTATTGAATTATGGTGAGGAAGGAAAGACGAAGCCTGATCTTGTGAACAAAAAAATGTCCCTACTCCAGATGATTATGGCAGTGTGGACATATTATGATGTTATACCGCCAATTGTACGAGAACAATTGGCTAATTATGCACATAATTCTTGGGCTGGGTGGATGGAATATTTATTTGAAAAATCAATTTCATATAAGCCTGGTGAAGTACAAGCAGAAGAAGGGGCTATTATTATTCCAAAATGGGCAGTTGAACGATGGAAGAGACAAATGAACACAAAATATAACGACTTACCAGAAAGCGAAAAAGAAAGCGACCGCCAAGAAGCGGATAAAATAATAGCAATAATTAAGGCGGCATAACGACCGGCATCACCTGCGCCAAAAGCAGATTTACCAACCAACCTGGTAGAGACAGGAGCGGTTGATTTACCGATGAATTTGGAAAAAACGGCAGGGTGCTTGGCGTCAGTGTGAATGCCATTGTTAGCCGAACAATTTTGTGTTATGATATTCATTTATACTTTGCATATCTTTTATGGCGTAAAAATAATACATCATGGATAATACCAAGATTGATAAAATATTGCAATATGCCTTGCTGGTTGCTGGTGACGAAGATGATTTTCGTGATCGTCAGCTTGGGCCTATACATTTGATTAAATATGTTTATTTAGCAGACTTGGCTTATGCAAAGACTAATCAAGGTGAAACTTTTACTGGTGTTAATTGGCAATTCTATAAGTTTGGCCCTTGGTCACAAGCTGTGAATCAGAGAATTGAACCCGCACTATTAAGTATTGGTGCGGAAAAACTTACATTTCCAAGCGACTATGATGATAAAGATGACTGGGTAAGGTGGAAACCTGTTGGCAGTGAACAGCAATTAAGCATAGAGAGAGAGTTGCCTTTTGTGATCACATCAACTTTGAGGCAATTTGTCCATAAGTACGGGCAATCAACTCCAGATCTTTTATCATATGTTTATTCAACCGAACCAATGCTCTTAGCTGCTCCAAATGAACTCCTTGATTTTAGTTTCCTTGCTCAACAGCAGCAAAAACATGAAAAAAAATGTGAAGCCCCTAAGGCAACTTTGAGCAAGAAAAAACAAAAATTACTTAAAAACAAAATTCGTGATTTGAGATTGAAGAGCAAGCAGAAACTCAATGAGAAAAAAAAGCAATCGCTTGTTCCGCCGGTTATTTCACCGCGTTATGATGATGTCTTTTTTGACGGTATAAACTGGCTTGACTCTTTAGCTGGAGCACCTGTCGAGCAAGGAGAAAAAGAGGCTGTTTTTTCAAAAGACATTTGGAAATCCCCTGCAAGAAGCGGTGAAAATGTACCAGATTGATTCTATTCAAAATATTGTAGATTCGTGGTGGGAGAAAGATTCTCATGTGAATCTAAAAAGAGGAGCTTTAGTTTATGCATTTGTTCCGCATGTAGATCAGGTTCCGATAACATTAGTTCCAAAAGGCCGAAAAGAAGCGACTGCACATGAGAATGCAATAATTTCTATTACTCCTTTGCGCATTAAGGACCATAGACCAAAAGAATCGTTGCCTGTAGCAGCTCTGTCTTTGCACGAAGGGGAATTATGGACTGCTTTTCGAGCAAAAAAGCGTCCATGTTTAGTAATTGGAACAAAACAGCCAGATGTGGAAAACGCATTCCGGCGTAACATGCCAAAAAAATTAACCTCACCAACTGTTTTGGTAGCACCATATTACGGCGCAGACAAAGATGGTAAGCGTGCTGGGTATAACGAGCAGTTAGTAGAAAGAATAAGGCACGCAGAATATCCACAATTTATGTTGGATAGTCTCCCAATAGGTGGCCCCAAAAATTCAATACTGAGACTTGATCATATACAGCCAATTGGATTTCATTATTATGCTTATGAACATTCAGGTTACAGCTTGAGTGATGAAGCTGTAGAGTTGATACTTAATGATTGGATTCAATGGCTTTTTTATGGTGGCCTTCCAGAAGATAGTTTTATCTTAGATTTTCAAAAAGAGATCACTTCTATTTACGGCTAACATCTCAATAGCCGACAGCTTAATAAAAACCCCGCCGGATCGCAACCCGGCGGGGGTCAGGGTATTCCTTGGGGATGATTAAAATTAGGATGCTTCGGGCTTCTTTGCGTTCCGTATCAGATAGCCAAGGAACCCACCGACGATTGTGCTAATGATCGTCTCAGCCTTTATACCAAGCCATATCAATGAGCAGATTCCAAGGGCAACCAACGCAAGGATGGTTAGCTCTTCCGACCAATCTGTATCCCACCAAGGACGTTGACACTGCCCAGCTTTAAGTCCAAGCTCAAGTTTTTCAGGTTCTTCACTCATTTGAAATACTCCTCCGGGTCCTCTGGCAGGCGGGCCACCAGGGCCGTGAAGTCCTCCGGCGTAGGGTCTTCAACATTCCAGTCGTTGATTACCCGCATGGCCGCAGGGACACCATATTTCTGAATCAATTCCACTATTGCCGAAATAATAACCAATGCTTCCATGTCAATCCTCCTCTCTGTCAGTGTCATCACGGAATACTGTATAGCTGACAAAGATCCCGACAGCAGCCGCACAGCACACCATGATAAGATCAATTAAAAAGTCCATGTCATTTGCCTTGTGCTTTCTGTATGGCCGCTGTAATGTACTCCATTACCTTGCCCAGAGCCTTACTGTACTCGATCAGGGCCGCCGTCGCCTTATCCCTGTTTGTGTCTGTTTCCACCTGGGAGTAGGCGTTCATGGCCTCAACAGCAGATTTCAAAGCCGCCTGATAGTACCGGCCAAGCTCTACCGCCTTGTCTTTAGTCTCTTCGTCCACCATGTCTTTCTTGTAAAGGTCCCCAAGAGACTTCATCGCAGCGTCATAGCTTTCCGTGCTAACGCTCAAAGTCCGATAAACATCTTTGCTGCTGAAGGTAGCACATGACGATATCGTCAAAATCAAGAAGAAGAAAATCAGCAACGTCGTGCACAAGTTTACAACAGCTCTTCGTTTCATCATTGTTTTGCCCTCCTATAAATAATATAAGGTTAAAGGTTTTTCATGGCAGCTTCTCCCATTCTTCTCTTTCTTGGAAAGCTGTCCTGGCTATTTGTCTAAGCCTGTCTGCATCTACAGGCTTCGCCATTACCGAGTCTATTCCAGCCCCCCGCAGGTATGATGCCTCAAACATCGAGAGCATCCCCGAAAGCGCAAAAACTATGGTTAGTGGATTTGTCATTTTCATTTTCTGAGCCATCGTTACGCCGTCCATAGCTGTCTTCAAATTCAGATCAGCCAAAACAACCTGCGGATGTTGAGTTTTGAATAAGTAAAGGGCGTGAATAGGATTATCTGCGATGATAACTTCAACCCCCGTGTCTTTGAAGATGTCTTCAATCGTCTCCAGAATTGATACGTTATCATCAACAACAAGCAATTTGCGTGTCGGCCCGGTCAATTTCATGCCTACCCACCCCCTCCCAACCTCTGGACAAGTAAATTTAAGGTTCCTTCGATTCGTCCCAAGGTTCCCGCTGTTTGCTGTTGATACCGATTTAATTTCTCTTCGTTTGCCTTGAGGTCCACCTTGATTTCCTTTACTTCGGTCTGCAACCCATCCATTTTCCCAGTCAGGTGTTTGACCGTGTCGAGCATTGATTGAGAGCAAGAATGTTGTTTTTTTTCACATTTGTCGGGGGTCATAATCTCATTCATTGAAGATGCCTCCAGTATTCGAGTATGGTCCGCTACCACCTGTTTTAATCTACCGTAAGCAATTCCGACGGCCACAATTAACCCTAAAACGGATAAGGTAGTCCCCATCCATTCGATAGCGGATAGGTCCATTTTTCTTAATAAACCTCCATAATTGTCAGGTGGGCTGATATATCATTCCCCATGAACTCCAGAAAGGAAGCCACGGCGTGCCTGGAATGGAGGATCGCCCGTTCACCATTCAAAAAGCCCCATTTCTCCCCGAGAAGTATGCACCCGGTTGTGTCTCGGACTGTATTTCCCGCATGGAATAAGATATTTGTCCGCCCAGGCACATCTAAAAGGGAATAGCATTTCCCAAATCTGGCTGACTCCCAAGAATGAATCTTGTATTGTCCCGCAGGAATACAGGATACATTTCTCTCGTTCATCTTCCAGGGAGGTTCTAAGGTCACGCCGAACAATTCCTTGCCCACCCTCAAAGCCCCTCTTGTGCCCTGGTGAATATCCGTTTCAAGGCGTATGAGTTCAATGGTTTTCATTACTGGACCGCAAGCGTTACGGTACCGGTGATGGAATCCAATCCGCCCGTTTCGCTAATTTTCAGCTTCAAAGCTTTCACCAGGGATGGACTGAAAGAATAGATGTGCTTTCCATCCGATCCCGGCCCGCTTGTTTTCGTGAATCCTGTGACGATCTCAGATGCACCGTTCGGCACAAGGAAATTCTGGCCGTCCAGGGACCCTAACCATTCCAGTTTCATGGTTCCGTCTCCCGTGAGGGCCACCTGCACGGAGAAGGACCCGCCGTTTTGCCCCACGTCTATCGCATCCGAAAGCGCCGATCCATTTGCGGCAACTTCTTCCGAGTCAAAGACGGTCATTATTGATGTCGTTTTTGAATTGTCCATGATGATCCTCCCTTACTTCGTTGTTACTGGTTTGCTACACGGCGTCTCAAAAGCTCCTTCTTGCTTGCCTTGAAATACTGCCGTAAATTTCGCCTGATTGACTTTTTGGTGATAAATGGCACGATCCCCCTCAACCCTTGCATTTTCACCAGGGCGTTATACTCTCTCACGTCGTTCAAGAGGTTTAGGTAATCTGCCTTGAGTCGCTTCACCTTTGGTCTCAACCAAAACCGGCTAAGTCTACGGTAAATATCGTTCCTCATTGCCCGGTATTTTTCTTCTCGTTTGCGCTCCGCCCACTTGATCTCCCTAATCCTTGCGATATTTGCGGGGTTAAACGATAAGCCTCGGAGAATCGCATCGGTCAGGTCCGCCTTCACCCTGTCAGGTCCAAAGAAGATTGGCTTATTTGTCCGGGTGGTCAGTCCTTCAGTTGCCTCCCGATACCCTTTAAGCGGCCCGGACAGGGCCAGGGGGAGCAGTCTCTCAACTCCTTTGGAAATATCCCCCTTGGCTATATTGACACCACCCTCCCAAAGATCCCCTATTACGCTGCCGGGGGCGCCCAGAACATCCATCCAGGATGTTGGCAAGTCGGTAATGCCTATCTCCAGGGAACCCTTGAGGTTGACCCCCACGAGCCCAAAGGCGCCATACCTACCGAATTTCTCAGCATATTCCCCGAAATTTGCCATCAGCCACTTGTAGAAGTCTTCTTCAGGGTCGTCAGAATCCGGTAACAATGCCAGCGCCGGCCAGCGCAGCCGGAGCCAGGGCCATATACAGAAATGCTTTTCCGTGGCGGGGTTTCCAGCCCGACCCCCACAGGTCTTTCATGGTGAGCAAGTAATTATGAGAGAACGTCCTGAAGACATAGAAGGATTTCATTGCGTGGGCTGTCAGATGTTGTCCTCTCGCCAAGGCCGGGTAGTTTGCCTTGCCATAGGTGGCATGAGCCTGGTCTGAAATGCGTTTTGCCAGGCTAAGCATGTCGTCATATCCAGCGGGCTTATGGTTTTTCATGCCCATATACGCCCCGAGGATGGTTGCAACCCTGTTAAGCTGTTCCGTCACGCCGAACCCGATCATTGAGTAGTCGATAACCTTGTCCCATGCCTTGCCTGCCTGAGGACCTTTACAATTTCGGGATCGAGCTTCGTCTTATCTTCAAACCTCCATTCCCAGTAAGCGTCCATGGCCTGACCAAGGTACTTGAGAGTCTTATGGAGCGGTATGTCTCCAAAGCCGTTCATACAGGCTGGGACACTGGTGGCAAGGGCGGTCAGGTTCACCAGGGGCGCCGACACCCGGCCCCCCAGGTACTTTAGAACGGCTACGCCTTTAATCGTCCCAATAAGGCGGTCCACCGCTTCGTCATTCCTCAGCATTTCGGCCATATAGCTCTTGCCGTCCCGGAAGGCGTTTTTTTGATCTACGGCATCAACCCCCCGGTCTTTTACGAATTTTAGATAATCTTTGTATTCCGCCTCCGGGTTATCCTGCTTGAATTTGCCCCAAGAGATGTCTGTTCCGGTGAAATGTAGTAGCATGTCACGGGCCATAATCTTTTTCGATTCACCACCCGCCAGCCCCTGGGCGTACTTGGCAAGGGCGGTTGTCGGGTCTTCCTCGTAGCCTTC
Source organism: Deltaproteobacteria bacterium (assembly GCA_019309145.1). GTDB lineage: Bacteria > Desulfobacterota > DSM-4660 > Desulfatiglandales > Desulfatiglandaceae > B46-G9. The sequence continues at coordinate 12,836 of JAFDGR010000026.1, forward strand.
CCATACGTCAGTCCCCGTAGCCTCCACCCGGCGGATCATGTGCATCCTGACTCCACGGCCCTTAATAATGTTTGCGACCTGTTCCACCAGGCCCTTGGCAAAAAGGACCTTAGCCCCCTCCGTTATTTTCTTCAGCTCCTTATCGTCAATTTTCTTGTGCGAACGGTCCATCCTTTCCAAGGCTTCGTTGATTATGGCCTGTTGCGCTATGACCTCCTTTGCCATTTCAAACACGTCTTCCGGCATATCTCTTGACTTCTCAATAGAGACAACAGTATAGCCCTGGCTCTTTTTGCGTGCGGCCCATATTTCAGCAGTCGTCTTGAGGTCGAACCTCCTCAGAATCGGGTTAGCCCCCTTCTTCTTGACTCTTACGGTGTATCTGCCGGGCTTTCTAATCCGGGGCATATAGTACCCCCTCATGTCTCCCATTTGGGCGAGTGCTGTCTTCAGATTAACCTGCACAGCCTCTCCCTGGACGTAGATATAATCCGAGGGCAACTCCATGTTCGCCTGCTGAAAATCCTCGATCAGGGTCCTCATTGACTGGATCAAGATATTAAAGCCGTTAGTGGTGATTCGCCGTGCGGCCCTCAACGCTTCTGCCGCCTGTTCCGTCCGGCCTGATTCCCGGTAGTCGGCCACTTCCCGGTCTATCATTGCATCCACCGCCGCCTGTTCGGTCTTATAGGTTCCCAGGATTAGCTCAGGATTTTTCTTATCGTGGAGCCTCCATGCTCCGCTCTCCTCATCCTGGCTGATTCTATACCCGATCTGGTTCTGATCGCAGTGTTTCAGGTATTTTTTCAGCTTCTTATATTCTGCCGGGTCCTGCTTTCTAAGTTCGTCCAGGATGGTGGTGTAGTAGTCTCCGTCGGGCGACATGGTAATCTGGTCCAGAATCATGTGCTGGTTGTCTGCTTTCCGCAGGGCATCCTCAAACACCCGGCCCAGGGCAGGGACCCTGTGGAAATAGTGTGAGGGGACAGACAGGAGGCGCTCCCATGCGGTGGTATCCGGCCTCCCTTCCTTATATGCACCCTTGACCGCCTTAAGGTTTCTAATGGTATCCCAGGCGTCGAGGGCGTCCTTCCGGTGGGCCTCGTCAAACCTGTCGGCCTCCTCCTCAACATCCGCCCGGAGGTCGTCGTCCCCCCCATGCTTGGCGATAAAGGCGTCGAGATAGGCCCTCGCACGGCGTTCAGCCTCATCATTAGACGCCAGACTAAATGCGGTATGTTCCTCAATGGTCACTGCATTGGGGTCAAACACTACATAGTTTTTCGCATCGGTCTCCATGCCCGACAACGAGCCGGCTGGGTAACGGATACCGTCTATGCCCGCACGGAGGAGGAAGAGGGAGGCTTCCTTGTAGCTTGGTCGAGTAATGTCCACCCCTGCTTTTCGGTTATAAGCATCCGCAATTTCTTGTGTTAGATGATAATATAAACTATGGCCATCTAATCCACGCAAATCGAATTCATCTATAGTAAGTTTTTCACCAAACTCCGTTTTTGCTTGAGACAAAACCTTCTGAATAATGTTGTCAGGTACTTTCTTATCCCAATCCAGCCATGTATACTCTGAGGGGTCCTTTCCCTTGTGGATCGTGACCTTGTGGAAGTGGCGTGGTTTGCCGGCCACGGTGATTCTTCCATTTTTTACTTTCTTGGCAATATCCAAAATCTTGTCTGCATAGTCCTTGTCTATATCTTTCAATTTTCCGTAATCACTATATAGGCTACGCACAACATCATCTTTCGATGTTGCATCCCTGAAAAGGTCTGGCAAAATGGCAGAGTACGTACCGTTATTATACGGTTCCCCGTCCAACAGTACCTTTGGTTTTGGGGCCAAAGCTGTTGCATAAAATTTCGCAATATCCTCCAATTCCGAGAAATAATGCCCCCACCCGAAGGCGTGGACACCCTCGCCCGTGCCTAAAAACTCGTTGCTATACCCGCCGACAACCTCCCTGGGTCCTCCCTGCCATGCGGCTACCTGGTATCTGATATCCGGGCTGCCCCCAACGTGCCTTGCAATCCTCTCCCCTTCCGGGAGCATGGCGTATTTGCCGCCCAGGAGGTCCCTGAAGACGTCTTCAGCCACCCTGAACCCTTTCCCCTGCAAACCTGCCCGGACACGCTTCAGGGCCAGCCTCAGCCTGCGGAACAGCTTAATAACTGCGGCGCTGAGACCCTTCTTGTTATTTGCAATGGCAAAGTCCGCAAAGGCTTCGGCGGCGGCTTCTTCGTTTCCGTCAAACGCCTTCAAGATAAGCTGATAGTCTTGTTCCGGCAGCAGCCATCTCATAGCTAAATGGAACAGTTCATGGCGGGTGGTCCGCTCTATGGTGGGATCATCGAAATTGTAGGAAAGTTCAATTATCGCCTGCAGGGGCGTAATCGTGGTGGCCCCCATGATAGGTGCATTGGAGCCGACGTTCAATTTGCGCCAATCCGCCTTCGTCTTGGCCACTGACCTGCCCTTAATGGCTATATCCGCAACGAGGTGGGCGCTTAATCTTTCCAGGGCTTCTTTGGGCAGAGGGCCTTTCAGCCAACTAAGGATTTGTTTTCGCAGCCATTCCAGGCCCTCCGGGTTGGCCTCCCTGACCTTTGCAATGAAGTTGCCGTAGTTAAAGAACACCTCCCCTTCCGGCGTCTCCCACGCATTCATGTCAGGGGTCTTAATGGGGTTCTTCGCCGTAATAACATTCCCGGACCGACTGACATCGGCAAAGCGTGTCTTCACCTCGTCCAGGTATTCAGCGGCCTTCCTGTTATTCTGCCATCCCTTCGTGGTGGCTTTCCCCTTGCCTGATCCATTCCCCTCATGGATCTGGAAGTACGCCACACCGTCAGGCTTGAGCCCCTTGGCCGTCTGCCTGATAACGTCCAGCCGGGCGGGCCTTTCAGCGATCACATTGAGGACATTTGCAACCGTGGCCGTGTCTGCCAGACGGTCCCTGAGCTTCTTTACCACGTCCTCGTTGAACTCCGGGGACCTGTTATAAGGATCGTAGACCAGGTTCGTCACGCCACGTTCTTCGAGGAAGTTTGTGGCCTTGTCATATCTCCCGCCGCCGATGTCGATATTGACGGTCCCAGGAGCCCACCTGATCCGTTTGAAGATGCCAGGAATTTGGTTGAGAGATGTCCAGGCCGAGCTTATGGCCTGGCTTATGGCGGGTCGGTTTATTCGTAATCCTGAAGGAGCTTGTCCGCCAGGAGGGAAGACTGCTTCATATCCTTCTTCAACAATTCGATTTCGGAGGTTGTTAAGAGACGAGAATTTAAGGATTTGCTGCGCCTGTCCCTGGGTGAGGGCTTCGAGGGCACCTGCAATGTCATACTCTCTGAGGAGGGCTTCTGTTTCGGCACGGCCAAACCTCCTTTCAATGGCGGCTATACTCTCCGGCGTGACTGCCAGTTTAGCGCCATATTGTGCGGTCCCGAAGGACGTTGTGGCGACGACCTTGCCGCCGTCATTCTCAATGTAATGACGCTGTTCGGCGAATGTTCCGCCCTGAGTCACAACATCATCGACGAGAATGTATTCTTTAGCCTTAACCTTACCACCAAACTTAACGATTGTCAAGAGTCTTTGCAGGCCCGTCTTCTTTGTCCGCCCCACAAAGTTCGCCTGATAAAGCTCCAGGTCCACGGGCAGACCGGACACCTTGCTAATGGCCTTGGCAAGGAGGAGAGGCAGCTTGTTTATTCCGCCTTCCTCCATGGCAATGACCGGGGCCAGTACAGCATTGGGGTACTTTCTGCCAAGCTCTTTTGCCTTCTCCTTGTTGGTAAGGTCCATGGCGACCCGGGCCGCCGCCTCAGTATCTCCGGCCTTCGCAGCATCATAGTCTGGGTGCCGTTTTAACTTTGCAGCGGTTGTATGCTGGAGGACATGAGGGAAATCTTTAGGCCAGGGCCTCACATTGGCGATGGATAGCTTCGTTATCCCAGGAGCCACGGCCGCCTCTAATGCCTCCGCTTCCCGGTCCTGGGCCTCTCTGTTGAGCTTGATGAGTTCTGCGTCGATCTCCCTGATACGCCGACGGGTTTCATTAAGCTCTTTTGAATACTTGAATTTTTGTTGTACTATGTGCTCCAGTTCCTTGAGATATTTGCGGGCGTCTTCGATGTCAGCATTCAACCTTTCGATGGTAGCGGAAACTCTCCCCACAGCCGTATTCAACGCCTTGGTAAAGCGGGCCGGGATGTTCTGCATGGCTTCCCAATGTAGAAATTTGCCGTTCAGGTTAAAGGCGAACCTTGGTAAGCGGATTATCGGAGGCGCCGACTGTTCGGCGTTGGTCCTTATGAACTCAATCTTAGCTGAGGGCTTGGCTTCTCCATCGTGATTAGTCGCCAGTTGCAACGTGATTTCAATATCGATCGGCCCCGCCTTAGCGAATATACTGTGAGCGAACTCGGCCCAACTACTGAGACCTTTTTTTTCGAGGATCTCCCGATATTTCCCGAAGGTCATACCCTCAAATCGCTTCTTGAGACGGGCCTTTTCGCTTTCGATGTCTTCCTGTATCCTCTTGAGGAACTCTTTTTTGGGAAGGTCGGAGCCTTTATATGTGATGGTTTCGGGTGTCCCCTCGGGGAAGGCTTTGTTAAGAATGCCCCGCAAGTCCTCCTGTTCCCTGCGCCTCGCCTCCTTTTGTCGGATCTCGTCCGGGATTCGCTTGATATCCCTCCGGGCTTCTGAAATCTGCCTGATGTGTGCAGACTCCGCCACCCTGTATTTATGCTCCTTTGCGATCAAGTCATTCTTCTCAAATAGCAGCTTGCCCGCCTCGCCTGACGCAGCAGCGGCAAATTCGGCAAAGGACGCTTGTTCTTCGCTGAACGGATCGTCAAATTCCCGCCCCTCTATATCTCCGCTCAACACCTGGTCGGCAAACCGCTGTTTCTTCCCAAGGCGGTCAAACATTACACTGTCCAATGTGTCCTTGGTCATGTAGTGGAATATGCGAACCGAGGAATTTTCGTTGCCCTGACGGATAATGCGCCCGTTCCGCTGTTCAATATCCATGGGCCTGTCCGGGACATTCAGGTGGTGGGCCGCAATCAGCTTCCGGGCTATGTCAACGCCTATGCCAAGTTTGCCCGTGGAGCCGATCACCACCCGGATTTCACCGGACCTGATCTTGTCTTTCACTTGCTCCTGCTTCTTTTCCGATATCTCCCCGAATAGCACAATTTCATTTGCGGGGATGCCTTTCGCTATGAGGCGATCCCTTATGTCCCTATGGAGATTGAACCCTTTAGTGTCGCCGCTTTCGTGGAAAAGGTCCAGGAAGACAATCTGTGTACTTCGCCGCTCCTTGGTTTCCTCCCAAACCTCGGCGATCTTTTCTACGGCCCGCCCTACTTTACTGTTCGGGTCGAACTTGTAATAGTCGGGGTCGATCAATCGCAGATCAATGGCCGCCTTCTTTGCCAAACCGTAAAGCTGAAGAGGAACATGGCGCTGCCTTGCCTTTTCCCTCCCGCCCAAATTTTCCCATGCCCTCCACCGTTGGACAATCTGGTTGATCACCGCACTCAATTCGGGGCTTTTCTCCGTCACAACAGGCGTGGGCTTCCCCCCCTCCACCTTCGGAAGATTCAACCCGGCGTCTTTCGTGAGCCGCACATCGGCCCCGGAAAAGAACATCGTAAGCAACTCAGGGCCGTTGACGTATTTAGCAAATCTTTCAACCTCCTTGAAGCCGGAGGCGGTTTCTTCTATCCCCTCTACTACTTCCCCGAAGGCCCCGGCAAAATCGTCAAAGCGTGAAACGCCGTACTCCTCAAGCAGGTCGGGGCGGACATACCTCGTCATAGTCCATAATTCGGCCATCGTGTTCGATATCGGTGTGCCCGTTGCCAGTATTATATTCTTTCCCCCCGTCTTTTCCCTGATCCAGCCTGCTTTGAGGAGGAGGCTTGTGCTCCTTTGCGCCGATCCGGTGTCGATGCCCTTCAGCCGTGACAGTTTCGTAATAAACTCACTGCGTTTATAGGCGTGAGCCTCATCAATAAGGAGAGCGTCAACCCCTAACTGTTCAAAGTAAAGCTCCTCATCCTTCGCCCTGTCCAGAAGGGCGTCAAGCTGTTGCCGCTTTTTTTCAACGAGGTTTTCAACATCCTTTACCGTCCACTCGGAGTCATCCTCCTCCCTGGCCCGCTCGATTTCGGCCTCAAGCTCCGCAATACGCTCCTCCACATAGGCCGCTTCCCTCTGAGGATCGTTTGCGATACGGTCAAAGAACGATTGAGGAATTACAACGGCATCCCAATCGCCCGTCGCTATGCTTGCCAGCAGCCGCTTCCTTTGGGCGCTGTTTCGCTCGTCCGCCGCCGGGATCAACACTTTCGCTCCAGGGTAAAGCGTGGCGAAGGATTCACGGTACTGGTCAATCGTGGAGTTATGGACCACGATCATAGGTTTTCTTGCCGTTCCTATCCGCTTCATTTCCTGGGACAGGGTGATGTAGATGAACGTCTTACCTGTGCCAACGCCGTAGGCTAATAAAACTGATTCTTGAAGCCCCCTCGAAACAGCGATTTTCTGATGCGACCGGAGCTTTACGGCGTGGGAGGCGTTTGGGTAGTAGTCAATGTTAGGCTCGGTTCGCTTCTGAAGAACGGTCCCGTTTTTCTCTTCGTTGTAAATGGCGGCAAGCTCATCGGCCCAGCGCTCATGACTTTTCGCCCACCTGACAAATTCGGCATTAAGCTCTTCTGATTTCAGCCGGGCCTCTTTGGATCTTTCCTTGTTTTCGTACTTCTTCTTGGTGTCCGGGTCCTGTTCCATCGCCTTCGGGCGTTTGAAATTGAGAGCCGCCTCCACCAATTCGGCGCCGGTGAAATGGTTGGGGACGCCCCAAGTCCTGGTGTTCTTCGCATTAGATGTATTACCCACATTGGTAATATGCCATCGGCTCGTTTCGTCGGTAACTACTTGCTCAACCGTCAGTTTTCCGGTCGAAGTTGCGTCGGTTAAGTCTAAAACATCCCGAAGGAAATCTGCTACGCACTCTCCCGGCAACCACGTTGACCCAAGGCGGAAGTTGATAAACTCTATATCCAGATCGGCGGGAATGACCTTCTCAAGGGCCTTGATGTTTGGCTTGTATTGAGGGTTTTGTGTTGCCGCAGCTTTGGCGATCCGAAGTTTGCGCTTAACGTTCCCCGAGAGATATGCGGCGGCCGGGACCACCATGCCCGTGTCAGGGTCAACAAAACCGTGGCCGCCCTCAACGATATCCTGGACAACCTTTTTGACATCCATGCCGCCAAGGAGCGTTGCAATTCGGGCGGGATCTATCTTGCCACGGTAGATGATTGACTGGCTGACGGCATCCTCAAGGTTCTTGGCGGAGTCCGGTTCCACGAAAGGGTATATTGTCCTTTTGGTGAAGATGTCCGCCTTCTTAACCGTTGTGGTTTTCAGCCCAAGGGCCAGATCCTTCTTTCGCACTATCTCCAAGGAAGAGACGATTGCAAAATCGTTATCGGTCTTACGGATAAATGAATTGCCTGGTGAATGGAAATGTTTGTACTTGGAGGTAAATCTGTCATAGGCTCGATTTAGTTCTCGTTGTAGAGATGCTATTTCCTCATTGGTGGCGTCAGGCTCGGCCATCCGATCTATGAGGGTGCGGGCGGTCTCCCTCACCGCTAAATAATGCCTTAGCCTGGTTAGCCTCTTGCCGGCAACCACCATCTTTTTGCCGGCAGAATTACGGTAATACGGGGCCACCAGGCGCCCATTCTTTACCAAGAGAACCTCGCCGTCTTCGATGGTGAGGGTTCCTTCCTTCGCTCCTTCCCCTGCCCACCGTTCAGGTTGGGGCGGGGCCGTAAGCTCAGCGCTTGTATTGACAACGTTTTCCGGGAGGGCGTCCTTAGCCTTCTTCAGTTGCTCTTCAAGATTGCCGGTCGGCTCTACTGTATAGGTGTTCGCCGCCCACATTGATCCGCCTTTGGAATGTTTTCCTAATACCATCTCGGGGTGAGCGACAAAGTATTCGTTTACGGCGTAGAGTTCACCGTAGGCTTTCCGGGCCTTCGCCAGTTCCTCCTTGGCGATAGCCTTCTGCAGCTTGATTTCGTCCTTCTGCTTCTTTGTCATTGACCTGGTGGCCTTGAGCCGATCAGCCACTTTCTTGGCTTCTCGGGCGTCCTCATACTTCTTGACCACCTGCTTGTCTTCAGCAGTAATAATCAGCTTTTCCGTCGTCCTGAATGGATTTGATAAGCCCTGTTCGCCGCCAGCTTTCTTTCTTAGGATCACGATGTCCGTAACCACTTCAGTTCCGGCATTGGCTTTGAAGGCGGTGTTTGGAAGTCTGATAGCCCCCAAGAAATCGGCTTTATTCCCGATGTACTCCCTCACCTTTCCGTTTGTCTGAGCATCAAGGGACCAGGCCGAAGTTATGGCTATTACTAACCCCCCCGGCTTGACTGCACTAAGAGACCGGCCAAAGAAATAATTATGGATGCTCCATTTTGAATAGTCGGGGTGGGCCTTATCAGTGATGGGTACATTCCCAAAGGGAAAGTTGCTGATTACAAGATCCACAGAATTATCGAGCACTCGCTTTGACCGCTCAAAAGGAGCTACCTCAATCTGAGCTTGAGGATAGAGCTTTTGAAATATCCTGCCGGAGACAGAATCTTTCTCAATGCCATGGAGAATGGATTTGGAGGCTATGTCTTGAGGCATTAAGCCGAAGAAATGACCGACACCCCCGGCTGGCTCCAGGATCGTGCCGCCCTTGAAGCCAAGTCTGCGGGCAATGTCCCACGTCGCTGTTATAACCGGTCTTGAGGTGTAATGGGCGTTTGTAGTTGAGGCGCGGGCGCTTTTCCATTCCTCCGCTGTAAGGGCGCCCCCGAGATTAGGATGGAGCTTGTTGCCGTACTTGGCCTTCCACTGGTGGAATCTCTTTAAGGTATCCGGGGTGAAATACCTGTCTTCGGGTATGTCGCTATGCTTCTCAATGTAGTCGGTGAAGTCCCGGTTGAATACTTTTTGAGCGAAGGCCCCCCACCCAACATATTGAGCGAGGACCTTCTTTTCTTCTCTGGTGGGATTTCTGTTTTCGCTTTCGAGCTTTTTGAGGAGGGCAATGGCCTTTATGTTGGCCTTAATCTTGGATTCTGCGCCAGCAGGGGCTAAAACGTCCCCTGCTTCGATAACATGGTTTCGATCTTCCTCCGGTACTTCCTGTTCTCCGGCGGGTCTTCCGCCCAGGCCCTCACCTTCATTTCCTGCCTGTCGCTCAGGGGCTCCCTCGCCTCCACGTCCCTCGGCGCCACGAGGTTCGACACCAGTTCCTCTATCTGATCCCGTGCCAGGTTCCCTTGGGCCTCCAGCTTGTCCCAATACTCCTCCGCCTGTTCCACCTTCTTCCTGATCTCGTCGTACAGACCTTGCCGGTCGTCCTGAAACTTCTTCCAGGTCACCTCCGGTCTGCACATCAGAAGGAACTCCACCCTCTGATTCCACCACGGCCATTCTGTCGGGTCTGCCAGGCTCAACTTCTCCATTGTTTATCTCCTCTCTGACAAACTTCTCAAAGTACGGCCTACCCTTGGGGGATAGGGCCTTTATAGCCAGCTTGACAAATTCGGCCCCGGATTTCCCCGCAGCCACCACCTCGTCCCAGGCTTCTTTCAATAAGGGCCGGATCAGTTCCCACTTTCCTGGGTCAACCTCCTTATCAGATATCGCCCCTTCTTCCCCTAAGATCTGGTTGATCTGCTTGAACTTGTCTAAGGCGTTGGCGATATGTTGGGCAGCCTCTTCGGCTTTCTGCTTAGGCGCAGCCGGGGCCGCTTCAGGGGGAAGCTCAGGTGGGGCAGCAGGCTCAATCTCTTTCGCTTGGCGGTCCCATTCGGCAAGCAGATCATCAGCACTCATTTCGACTGCTTTTTTGGGCGGCGCCTTTTCTTCTATTTTACCACTTTTCTCGGGAGATGTCAAGAACTTCTCGGCATCCTTGAGGGCTCTGTCAATCGCTTCGGCCCGTGTCCATCTTGCCGGGGCGTCTGGGCCTTTTTGGTGTCTTACCCCGCCCTCGACCTTCTCAAAATAGAAACCCCCGTTGTCTGCCTGAAGGATTTTATAGTCCACATTCCCGGCCCTTGCAGAGCCCTTGGTGGTAAGCCCTCTTATAAACTTATCACGGAGCGTTTGGGCAGGCTTCGCCTCGGCCTTCTTTTTAACGGACAGCCCCGCCTTGAAAAACCTGTCTGCTTTTCCTGCGACCACTCCCGCAACATCGTAATAGGCGTCACTCCCTTTTTTGATCTCGCCTATGTCATCAGCCCATCCTATTTCAAATCCTGCGTCTTCAAGCTGCTTGACCTTACCGCCTGACAAAATTCCTGTGGCCGCAACCCTTGGGTCTTCCCTGGGGGCTTCTGCTTTAGCCTGTGGCGCCTCCTTCTTCTGTGAAGCTGTATTTATGAGGGCTTCATCAAAGACAACCGCCCCGTCGTCGGTTTCCACTACGGTCCATCCGTTGGGCTCCATCACCTTATCCCAAACCAACTGGACAAGGGGCATGTCGTCCCATAGCTCTGCAGAATCCACAATACTGTCAGGGTTGGCAGCTTTTACAAGCTCATCAACATTGCTTTCGCCTTCTTCCTCCAGGGCGCTCTTTAGGGCTGCCTGGAATTTGGGAGACCCCGCATAAACAACCTTTTCCTCTGGAATTGAGTCTACATCCACCGTATGGTGAAATGCCCCGTAGGTCCCCTCGTCAACCTTCGTCTGGTCTTCCGCAAACATGGCGAAACCCGCATCGGACATAGGGGATTCGGAATTCGTATATCTATGGTAAACCCTTTTCGTTTCGGGTTTAGGCTCTTCCTTAACGCCAAAATCCTGTTTGTATCCCTCCCATCTCTTTTTCGCCTCGTTCTCCGAGAATCCTGTAAGCACTTTTTCATGTAGTGGACGGCCATAACTCTGGTATCCCTTGCTCTTCACCCTGCTATGGGCAAAAATACCCCATTTGTTACCTTTGGCCTGCAATGAGTAGGTGGTATTGGTCTTGGGATCGTAAAAAGTGTCTACTATCTCACTGCCGTAGAACGGCTTTGCCGCAACCGGCCTTTGGGCCAGTGCTTTCTCTGACGAAGGGGCCTCTTCTCCCCCGCTCAACAACGCCGATATTTGGCTGTGGTATTCCTTGGCGGCCTTGAAATCCTGTTTCATCAGGCTCAGGATTAGCGGAGGTGTTCGTATTGGCTAATCAGGCGTTGAAGTTTTTCGGGAGCGTATTTAACGGCGGCTGCTATGGAATCATCGGGGTGGACCTTACCGGAAAGCTCGCCTGAAATCAGCCTCCCGACACGATCCATTTTCTCCTTAATATATCCCCAATCGGGGTCTGACTTCTGAAACTCCCGTATGATGTCCCCGGCCCCTTCCAGGTCGTAGCGTGGGGAATTTGCCCGGTCCCAATCCTCATGCACGGTCTTTTCCGGGTAGGCGTCCTGGTAGTCCCTCGGCTTTAGCTTGCCTGCGTCCTGACGCCAGGGTTCAGACTGCCGACCTTCAACAAATTTACCCTTTTTTCCATGCAGAGCCCCACGGAGACGTTGAAACGGTGTTGGCCCCATATCAGGTGTTGGTTCTGGCTTTTCAACGATCCTGGACGGCCTGACGCCCTCCTGCGGGGTGCCTTCGGCAAGGGTTTCTACCGTTCCACCTGACCTGGGTTCGCCAGGCATCAGTCTTTTAGCCTCACGGTCGGCCCGTTCCCTGTCCCACTGGACAAGGAAATTCTCGTCTTCCTGGGAAAGCTCCTCCCAGGCCCGCTCAATATCTACTTCGGGGATGTTTTCGTCTTCGAGGATGGCCCGGAACTCTTCTTCTGAGATTCCAAGCTCCTCTGATACTGCGCCAATAGCTTCTCCTTCAGCCTCTTTGCGAAAAAGGGCCGCAGCTTCCGTAATTGGTCCGGCGTATACGTCTTCATCCTTCAGCACCTCCAGCATGATCTTGTATTCTTCAAGGGGCATATCCTTAATAAGGGATGGGTCAGCCTCAATCTGGGCGGCGTACTTCATGTAATCGGCGTTGCGCTGATCTTCTGCGGCGATTAGGGCATCGTGCCACATTGCAGCCATGCCGGTCCCGGCCCCTATGTCGCCAAGGTCTGCCCCTGCAAGCCCCCGCTCAATGGCTTCGGCGGCTTTGTGGCGGTCCCAGCCATATCTTTTCTGGTTCTCCCTAAACCAATCGGGAAGGTCGGCAGTCGCACCAATGACACGCCTGGTAGTCGAATCGTAATCCGGTTCGAGCCAATACCTCCTACCCCTTTGGCCGTAGTGCAACTGGTCTGCAAATTGTCTGAGATACGGTGCAAGGCCCTCTAAGCCGTACACCGCTGAAAGCTCGCTTCTTTCCTGGAGATCTCGCTTGAAGGCCTCCTTGAACTCAATAGACCGTCTATATCTCTCCTCAAGATTGGTCTGGGCTATTCGCTTTTGCTCTTCGTCCTTAGCTGCCTCGATGAGTACCTTTGCCGATTCCCTTGCGCTGTTAAGCGGCGGGGTGGCTATATCTGTCAGCGGGATCGGTTCGCCCTCTCCCTGCGGGGCTTCCATCCGGTTTTTCTCAGCGTCCCGTAGATATAGGCCCTCTTCCGTTTCCCAAGGAGGCCCTTCCGGGCCGCCCGTCGTTTCAGTTCCTTCTCCAATTCCTCTGGCATCTTGCATACTCCTTTCCGCCCGCCTTATAACATGCTCAGAAATAATATGGTTGAGGTCCGGCGTAAGCTCCGGCCGGAGCTTCTTCATGGCCTCCACGTCGGCAATCCCGAGCGTGCCGTCAGCCAGGTCATTACGGAGCGAGTCGAGCAACACGGGGCGTAGGATATCCACCCTCTTTTCCCCTGCCCGCTCAGGCATGTTTACCTCTGTCAGACCTGCCATGCCGCCGCCGGTCACTGCGGCAGGTCCCATGACCGTTAAGGCCGATTTCAGGGAGTCAATGAACATCTCCTTAACATTGCCCGGAAGTTCCTGCCCTGTAAGAATCTTGGCAAGCAGTTTCGCAGAAACCTCCGCCGGTTCCTCAGCCCCTTCCGTGATTCCCTCGGTGAAGGCTGCGCCGCCCACCTTCATCAGCTTCGCAACCAACCCTTCCCCTGCCTTTGCAAGGATTTTTTCCATTGATATAGTGTTTAAGGCTATCACCGCCCCAAACATGCCTTCGGCTGCACGTGCCGCCTCCTCTTCGTTACCGGTCTGCGCTAAAACGTCCTGGTACGTCTGCGTGGCTTCGAGACCTGAACCTATCGCCCCGCCAACAAGCGCAGCCCCTATTTCCGACAGACCTTCCAGGATATGAGGGGCCAATTTCGCAGCGGACCCGATCTGCCTTATCATGTTCAAAGAGGTCATGCCTGCGCCGGCCTGGACCCCCAATTGAGTCCCCATGCGTCCTATCTGGAACAGCCACCAGACGGGGTCCTTTAGGATCTCGGGGTTATCCCATACGTTCTTGCCACGATATTCCGGCGCTTCCTGGAACGGCTGCCCAACCTCTTGCCAATAGGAGTAGGCTTCACGGCCCATGCGCTCCCATTCGGCTCCCAGGTCTGCCATGGTTTTTCCGCCACCAATAGGGATGCGCTTCTCAAGCCAGCCGCCTTTCATCCTGGCCCCGAGATATTGCAGCCCGGTCCCCACAGACCCGGCCATTTCGGGAAAGGCCCCTACAACGCCCTTGCCGAACTCCTTCGCACCCTTCTTGCCCGCCTGCGACAGCCAAAGGGCAAGGCCGCCAACGCCCGGAACACGATCAGAGAAGGGGGGCGGTTCGGGGACCTCCTCTACGGCGGCTATACTCTCCCAGGTCAACCCGTGGGGCAGTTCCGGCTCCTCCGTCGGCGGGGCGGTCGGCCCACGGTCGATCATGGCGATATCGTCCCATGATATCCCTTCGGGGAGACTGAGCCGGTCCTTCTTGTCGTCCTCTAACGCCGAGAAACCCATTTATCTACCTCCAGCCATTTCCCTTGCCCTACGCCTGTATGCCTCCTGCTGTTCGGGTGTGAGGCTGTTCCACCATTGAATTTGTGCAGGGGTCCAGCTTGAGGGGACGTTGAAAGTCTTCCGTTTTGGAGGAGAGGTGGCCCCCTCATTGGAGGAAGTAGGCGCCCCAGGGACACTCTGGAACTTCAGCGGCTTTCCACCATAGAATGTCTGGACCCCTCTCGTTTCGCCCATGTCGTCCTCAATCGGGACGTAGTGGTACATGCCGGCCTTTGCCGCTGTCATGGCGGGGCCTTCCGGCCCAAACCGGAGGGTAGCCTCTTTTTCCCTGGCTGCTGTTTGTAACTTGGTGGCATCAAGGAGACCTCTGGCCCTGATACCGGCCGCCTTTGTGGTTGCCCTGGCACCTATTTTCGCAGCCTCTTTTGTAGCTCCCGCCCTGATCCTGGCGGCACCAGTAGTAGCGCCAGCGCCTATCCCCGCCACTTTCTCAGCGGACCTATAACCCTCTTTCCTCATCAGAACGTCAGACCTTAATCGTTCCCTTTCAAGGCCGCCCTTCCCGTACTTCCCGTATAAGGCACGGGCAGCCTTCTTTTGAGTCATAGCGTTCATGTCCTGCGCTGTTGGCTGTGAACCAGACATCACACCGAAACGCCCTGCGGTCGGCCCAGGGGTATAGTCAACAACCGGCTGCGCCCTTGTTGCAGCCTGCACCCGCTTTAGCAGTAATTGACGGGCCTTTTGACGGAACCCCCTGTCTTCCAAGTCCTGCAATGGGGACCGTCCCATTCCATAATTTGTTGGCAGCGTCATGCGCATTACGATCACCTCCAATTATTGTATGTAAGGTTTCATCTTACTGGTCGAACCGTCCCCGTAGAAGTCCACCGGGACAATAACCCACTCTCTTGTCAGGGTATCTCCCGTGCCGAGATTTTTCAGGTCTTCAAAAGAGAACGAAGGGTTGCCGCCATCCCATTTTTTCAGTAGGCCCACCCTTTCCCCCTCCTCGTATTCCAGGAAATCAGAACTCTTACACCAGATAGTCTCCGTCTTGACCCTGACCTTGTATCTCGCCCCGACTTCGCCACGATAGGCCGCAGCGTAGTCGCCTTCTTCAACGATTTCGATTATTACACCGCTCGTATAGTAGGCCGTCTCCACCCAATGCCCGGCAAACAACTTGGGAGCGTTGACATTGTGCCACCAGGCATGAAGCAGCCATGGCTTTGCAAGGAGGGCTACAAATTCCCCGGGGACTATCAACGTAGAGTCCTCCGGTATCCAATATCTTAACCATGTTTGGATCTTTATTTGCGGATCTTCATCGCCAAAGCCTGCAGAAGGATACTCCACATTGTCGGATACAATCTTGTAAGCCTTGTCAACCAATAATTCCCCAGGGATATCAAGCGACGAAGACCCCGTAGCATACGGGGGGACCAGTGCGTCTCCAACTTCAGGCGGTAAGGCCGGATGGACGCTGCCCGCCACAGGCGACTTTACAGCGGATTCCGTAGTAATGGTGATCTTCCACATCACGCCAAACGGGCCGCACGGGAAAGCGATATAACCTATACCCCCAGAAAAACCGTCAACCCCTGGATTGACGGCGCTGCCAGTGTCTGAGCGGTAAAGCTCATATCGGGCTTCTTTCACAGTAGGCTCTTTTGGCCCCGGCTCCGTTTTCGTCAGTGGCCTTACACTGGGTGTGTCGCCTGCGCCTGCACTCGGAAGTACGTCATCTATTGGCTGGTCAAGGGGGACTATTCCAGAATATACCCCCAGGAAATCGGAGAGGCTATCTAAACCGTCGTCCACGCTAACGTCACCAAACTTGAGAGTATTTCCGGCCTTGGCCAAATACCAAACATCGTATGCTATCGGGGCGCTCACTTTCAGTCTTACCGGATCATCGGTGCCCATATTCATTTCAGCGCCAAACCCGACGGCGCCTTTCCCGTCACCCATTCCGGCTATATCTATCACGGTTTCAGCGGGCGCAAACATGAGGCGGTCGGCCCTTATATGGGCGCCGATTACATCTAAAAGGGCCTGCTTTCTGGCGACAGTCATGCCAACAATATCAGTGCCCATTGCCGGTTTATCAGCAAGCCTCTTCAGTAGGTCCTCATACTCATTGAATGAGCCAAGAGCCTCTCTCAATTCTTCTTCTGATACGGCAAGAAATTGATACGCCATTTTCTTAGCTCACTGAATGAAGCAGCCTCGTGTCTATCTGCGCCGTTGCAAGCGTTTGCGCCGCCAGGATTGCAGCAGTAGCGTACAACTCGGCTGCCACGGCCCTCGCTTCGTGGATGTTCGCCTCAAGGTCCGCCAAGTCCATTTTATGGAGATACTCAACAGTCGCCAGATTAATTTTCTCTGAATCCTCGGTTTTAAGAAGCTGTTCAATGCCGTCTTCAACCATAGTCCTCGCCTTGCTGAGGGATATCTGACTGTCAACCTCGGCCTGTTCTTGCTCTTGCCGTGTCTGAGCCAAACGTATGTCGTCCTGAGTCGCATCCTGAACCATCCATTTCTCTCTATGCAGGAGCCTCATGTCTTTAGACAGCCTTCTGTATTCAGCATGTAAATTAGATATCTCATTTCGCAGTAACGATTTCTCTAATTCCGTCTCCTCTTTCTCCAAATCAACGAGGGATAGTTGGAGGATGTCCACCCCCAATTTTGCAATGGCGGCCTTATATTCCTGTTCCTTGATTTCAATCTCCTTGATGGCGAGTACGGCTTCTCTCGTTTCCATCCCGACCTTTTTGGTCTTCCCTCTAAGTTCTTTAATGTCAGCATCTATCTGGGCCTTTTGCAGTTTGATTTCTTCCACCTTCCGCTTGGCTTCATCAATATCAAGCCTGATCTTTTCACGGTCCAACTTGGTCTGACTTTTATCAAGGTCGATCTCTGCGATCTTCAAGTCGATCTCGTCAATATCAGCCCTGATAGATTCTTGAGTCAACTTCTCCTCAACATCCTTGAGTTTCTCGTTGGCAAGCCTAACAGCTTCAACTTTTATGTCTGCCTCAAGCTGCTTGTTCTTTGCGGTGGCTTGACTGGTCCTAAGCGCCTCCTCCCTCACCTCGATTGCCGCCTCTGTCGCCCGTGCCTGGAGTTTTTGGATTTCAGCTTTCTCAAGCTCAATTTGAGTCCTAAGATTCGCTTCCTTCACTCTCTCCCTGGCCTGGTCAACCTCTATTTTTCCTCTGTCAAGCTGGGCCTGGCTTATAGCCAGGTCGATTTCCGAGGCGTCAGTTTTGAGTTTTGCAGTCTGAAGGTCAATTTTAGCCGCATCTATATCGACTTGCTGGATTTGAGCTTCGGTCTCTATGGTCCTGGTTTCGGTGTTGACCGTTTCCAGTTCTGTTTTTCGACCGTCCAGCCGGATATCGGCCTCCTCGACATCGGTCTCAATAATTTGAAGCTCAACCTTGCTTGTATCTGCGTCAATTCTCTTTCCTTCAAGCTCTATCTTCTTCTTTTTTACCTCCGTCTGACCTATTTTAAGATCCACGCCCGCAGCTTCGATCTTGAGCTTTTCCCCGTCGTACTCAGCTTCTTTTTTGCGTATACCCTCCTCTGTAATGTCAACATCTATTTTGGCTATATCAGATTGAACTTTCTCCCTATCAATGACCGCAGTTGCCTTGGCAACCTCAGCTTCCCTGGTTCTTGTGCCGACCTCAATCGTGTCAACCCTGATTTTATCTCCATCGAGTCTGGCCTGCATCTTGCGGACGCCCTCTTGAGCAATATCAACATCGGTTTTTTTAATGTCGGCCCCAATCCTGAGCTTATCAATTTCGGCCTTCTTCTCCCGTAGGCCCTCCTCTTCGATTTGAATGTCAACCCTCCGAGTGTCGGCCCTTATCTTCTCCTTTTCTATCTCCGCCATTTCTACTGCGGTCTCAGCTTCCGTTTTTCGGGCCAGCACCTCCACCCTGTCAGCTATCAACTTTTGGCCGTCAAGCTCAGCCTGCGTTTTGGCAAGCTCCGCCTCGGAGACTTTTGCGCCTTCCATGACGGTATCGGCCTCCACTCTCCGCCCATCCAATTCCACCTTTGCCGCCTGCACTTCGGCATCAACAACCTGAGCCGCAACGTTTCCGGTGTCCGCCAATATACGTTCGCCCTTCAACTGTGTTTCGGCTAAGAGGACCCCCTCACCCTCAATATCAACCTGTGTTTGGGCCTTCTGATTCTCAAGATTCGCACTATCAACGGCCACTTCCGCAATTCTGGTCTCTGTTTCTGTCTTCCTCAAGGCGCTCTTGGAGAGATCAATCCCGGCTTGCACGATGTCCAACTGGATGCCAAGGCCCCTGATTGTAGCGTTGACCGCATCAAGCTCGGCCCGTGCCTGCCTCAACTCCTGTTCGGATATATCAACCTCCACCATTGAGTAATTCACGTCTTCCAACTCTGTTTGGATTTCGAGCTCTCTAATCTTATGTTCAGCCCGCTCTCTTGCCATTTGAAGCTCAACGGTCTTAGTCTCCAGGGCCGCTCTGTCGGCAGCGAGGGCGTCCATTTTGGCCTGGTACTCCTCCTCCATAGCGCCTATCTTTTTCCGCCTGGTTCCCATCTCAGCATCGTGTATCTGGCCTTCAATCTGGTCGAGATACCTCTTGGCCGCCATTTCAAGGACCAATCGTTGCCTTTTTGCGTCCAACTCAGCCATGTTGTTGTTGTAAACATCAAGCAGGATCGTCAGTTCGAAATCCTCTATCAAGGATAGGTAGCCCGTTCCAAGAAGATAGTACGAGGCATAGATTCCAAACATTGTTTGCCGTTCCACAGCATGCGCCGCTGAAAATGAGGCATTATAGGTGAATGAAGGCCATATTGAACGCTCTCTTGCCGTAGCCCGGTCAAAAATTTCCTGTGACATGCTTCACCCCTATGACAAAACGTGAGTAAGGTTTGAAATCAATTTTGCGTTTGCCGCAGCCGCAGCCGTTCCCTTCTTTTCGTTTACCCTCGCAATCGCAATTCTAATCAGTGAGCGGAGATGGGCATAGGTTATAGTCAACTGTTTTTCGTAGGTCCCTTCAAGGTCGATTCGCTGCACTTCCTGCCTGGTAGCAATCTCGGACGAAATCCGTTCTGTGCGTCTTGACAAGTCTGCGTTAAGGCTGGCCTCCTTCTCCGACAGAAGCAGGCCCGCATTGATTAAGCGCTGCGTCAACAGGGCAATTTCATTTTGAAGGTTAGTCTGGCGCCTGACAAATTCGGCTTCTTTAACGTCAAACTCTGCGTCCTTCAGGTCCGATTTGTAGTCCTGAATGTCAGTCAAGAGATCAGCCCTGGTTTCTTTTAGCTCCATTATGGCCCGCTTAACGCCCATGATCTCATTCTTGACCGACATCCATCGCCGCAACTCCTCGACATACTCCTGCATTTTACCGGCTTTTTCCGTCAAGTGCGGGAGTATCCGGGTCTCTTTCGCCTGTATCACCTCGTCCTTTTTCTCAATGAGTTCGTCAATAGCTCCCAGGTAGATATCCAATTCGGGCAATAATTCCATCCGCTTGTTAAGAAGTTCCTGTTGGGCGGAAGATACAACTTTCATCTCGTCAATGTATTGAGAAAGAAGATCCATGTTTAAGGTCTTCTCTGTCAGTAATTCCTGCTTGGCCATCGTCAACCGTGGTATCTGATGTATGTAGTCCGCCTTAACGTCAATCGTCTCGTATTTTGAGTCGATGAAGGCGGTTTTTGCCGCATTCACAAGATCAATCGCCGCCAAGAGGGCCGTGAGCAGCCCGAACTCTTCCTCCTGAACGCCTATGGTCAGCTCCTTTTGGGCCGACAGGTCCGCCAGGTGCCCTATGTACTCCAAGACCGGAGCTATCTCCCCGCTCTTTATTGATGCAAGTTCGGCTTCTGTACCTGCGACTATTTCAATCAGTTTCATTAAGGCGTATGCGTATGCGATGTTTTTGCTCTTTTCCGTAACAAGCGTTTCCCTTTTCGTGATAACTGTTTGCGATTCGGTAAGTTGCTCCTGCATTTTCGGGATAAGGTCTTCTTTTGCACTTGCAAGATTCCTCCTGGCCTCTGAAAGACTCAGCATGGCCGTTATTTGGTCATCTATTAGCGGGATATTGTCCAATTTCTGCCCAGCAAGGGTTTCCCGTCGCCCATACAGCTCAGCCAGACGGTCAAGCATTGCTTCCATTTTCGCTATGTTGATATTGTCAGCGTCAAGTAGGCCCCGCTCTGCATCCTGTAAACCCGACAGCTTATCAAGGTATGCGGCCAATAGGTTTACATTCGCCTCTTTGACTGCGGCTAAGTTTCTCCGGGCCTGATTAAGTTCCTCCAGTTTCCCCATGTATTCCCGGAGCAGGTCCGGTATTTTCAGCTTTTCGATTGCAACCTGGTCTCTCATAGCAGCCAGATCCTGGAGGGCTGCCATGTAGTCGGACATGAGAGGGATGTTGTCTGAGATAGCCGCCTGGGTCTCCTCTTTAGCCTCAGCCAGCCCTATCAATCTATTCGCATGTTCGCTTAATAGTTCCAGCTTGTTAAGTTCAGCGGCAATAACATCCTCTTTTGCAAGGGCGAGGTCCCCGAGGCGATCCGTATACGCCTTGACAAGCTCAAGAGTACCGTGCTTCGCATCGGCGGCGGCCTGTCTTGCTTCAGCGAGATCGCCAAGGGCCTCAATATAATCCTCCATCTTCCCTGTATTCAGGCCCTTCGCTGTAACTACATCCCGTCTTGCCTCCGCCAAGTCTTCTATGACTGATATATAAGCTCCAATCTTCTCAAAGTTCTCCTGATGTTTACCGGAAATCTCCTGCCTTTTCTGACTAAGGGTTTTCAATGCCTCAATATACGGCCCCATCAGCGTTACATTGGCGTCCGAGGCGGCGACAACAAGGCGTTTGGCATCCACAAGCTGAGACCGTAAAGCAGCCAATTCAGCCTTCTGGTCTGCAAGGCTGGAGATCTCTGAGGCGAGCGTTTCCTGGACCGAAATTAGTTCCCGCTCCGCCTCTGTCAGCTTTTCCTTTTCAGTTATCAACGCCCGTTGCCGGTCAGCATTCGCCGTTTCCGCTGCAATCACATCTTGCTGGCTCGCAATCACCGCCTGGATAACCGGGATGACATCGAGCTTCCTCTGCGCCGTTCGCAATTTGGCATTGAGCAGGGCGGCCTGGGCCGGGAATACTATCGAATCAACACCGGCAAGCTGCTGGCGGATGGCCTCCGCTTGCACTTCAATGTCAGTCTTCGCAGACAACACCAACAGGTCTTTGAGGCTTGTTGTAATTTCGAGGCAGGCCAATTCTTCCTTATCCAAGGCCCTCAGCCGTTTGTTGTCAGCGAGTTCCCCCTGGAGGTCCGTCAGTAATTGGGTCTTTTCAGTCTCCCACTGGATTTCAGCCGTCCTGTACGCCTGGTCATAATCGTGCGCCGATTGCTTGATACCTAAGTCAACGGCTTCCTTCGTGATCTGATGGTTTAACTCTGATAGCTTGAATTTAGCCGCCTCTTCAAGATCGGTTATGGTGTCATTCAAGAACCCGGGGCGGGAGCAGAAACCCCTTGAGGCAACAGCAGTCTCAACCTTTCGGTGGTTTTCAAGGTATTCTTTGAGAACCGGATGCTTTCCTTTCCACCATCGGTAATCTTCAAACGTCGCCATTAAACTCACCTCGCTAAAATCACCGGAACAAGGTTGATGAAGCTCACACTTTCAAAGTCCTGGAATTTAAGGACCCATTTTCGGCCCACCATGTCCCTGGTCATATTCGCCTTGGAATCAACGATCGAATATATTTTACTCCCGGAGTCTGTCTCTACCTTGAGCCCGGGGGTTGTGCCCCCAATCAGACCGAAGTAGGCCTTTCTGAATCGCTTACGCCGGTCTGTCCCGAAATATGTTGACGGCAAAACGATCCCCGGGACGAAGGCCGCACCGTTATCCGTGTCCCCTGATAACTTATAGATGCCGTCCGGCTTGCATCCGAAGGCCTCATTATTATAGACAGCGTAAGAGTTGAAATTAAATCCGCTGTAAACAGAAGCGTGGAAAGCGTTTGTGTTCAGGACCCAACATTCCCACAAGTCGTCTCCGAACTGAACCATAATGTTGAGGTTCAGTCTGTCAACAATGGATGATGTTGCAATCTGGTTTAGGGCCAGCGAGGCCGCAAATTCCAGTACGTCCGACAACTCACTTTCTACATGGAATTCCTGCAGGACCTCCTCAGTAATTTCAATGGAATCCGTGAGGATATTAAGGCACAACGCCACCAGAATAAGGGAGTCAGCCAGGCCGAGGCTTTCAATGGCCACCCCGTCCCATCCAAACCCTGCCACGTCAGCGACATTGACAGCATCCTGGTTTAATTGAAAATAGTTTGCCAGGACACTCACGGCCCCGGCCACCGCCACGGTTTCGGTCAACGTTGGATTGTAATCCACATTTGAGGCCAACAGCCCTGAGAGACCAAGTTCCTCCACTGCAACAGATATCATTTGATGCAGATAAGAAGTGGTGTCCGTGGCCTCTATGCTTGACGTGGCGGTCTCGTTAAAAATCTCTTGGATTATCGCTTGACCAACAAACGCCCGAAGGTCGGATTGGACAGCCCTTGTCCCGGTCCAGTTCGTAATCAGGGCCTCAAGTAGCTTGACGACATCCCTTGCGAATAATCCCAGGGCAGGAGAAAGCGTGTCTGCAAGGCCAATGGCCTCAGCGGTAAGCACTGCCCATTCAGTACCAACCTGCGGTCTGAATGTTATAGGAGATTGGACCGCTTCCGTCCCAGTCCAGTTAACGCTTTCGCTTGCCGCCAGGTTGAACAGGTCTTCAATGACAAGGAGAAGTTTCTCAACTTCTGTATCGGCAAAATCTACTGTCTCAGAAACGGCTATCAACCAGCCAACAAGGAGATTTGAGGATAACCTGATTATAGATAATGCAGTCTCAGTCCCCTCCCAATTAGCCTGTGTCTCAGCCCCGATGATTAACAGTTCCTCCAGCTCGCTAAGGAAAGCCTGACCAAGGGTGTCATGGAGACTTATTGTTTCCAGGACTGCTTTCAGCCAACCAACAATGCCTGAGTCTACAAGCCGAATATCACCCTGAAGGGCCTCCGTACCTTGCCAGTTCTCAAGAATAGAGACGGTCAGGCCGATGGCATCCTGGACAATCAATGTCAGGGTGCCACCCAACCCGTCTGCCATATCTATTGAGTCGAAAACATCCTTACCCCAGGCCGGTATGACCTGCCCCGTCCATTCCGCCGTGCTTTCAACCGCTTCCTTTCCATGCCATACCGTTGCATCGGAATCAGCGAGGGTGAGGACCTCCATAATCTCCCAGGCGGCCACATCCTCTATGATTTCAGTAAATGTTATGTCGTCAGTGATATCTACGGCGATGCCCCATTTTGGAGCGAGTTCATACAGGAAAAGCCCGTCTTCAACATTGGCCGTCTTGGCAATTTCCGCTTGAAACGAGTCGCTTAGGATGAAAAGGGACTGAAAGCTATCCTCAATTTCTCTGCCAATGGAAAATTCATCGTCTTGGCTGAGATTTTCTTCAATGGATAGATCGTAGTACAATCCAAATGCATCGGAGATTTGTATATCTTCGCTAATTTCAATTTGGGACAGGTCACGTTGAACTGTAATTGAAGCATTAAGCGAGGTGCTTTCGGTAAGATCCAGGTATGACGAATCTAACTGAAAAGCGTCGCCAAGCGCGATAGTCTCAGATATATCGCACTCAACAACGCCACTATCCCCCACCCAAGCGTCGCCAAGCGCGATAGTCTCAGATATATCGCACTCAACAACGCCACTATCCCCCACCCAAGCGTCGCCAAGCGCGATAGCCTCAGATATATCGCACTCGATATTGGAGCTTTCTTCCGTTCCGAACGCAATCAGGTCGTCCCAAAGGCTGGTGTATGTGGCTTTTATCCAGGCGGCAGAGCGGGCTGTGGAGGAGATGCGGACTTCATCGAGGACGCCATTGAATACAAGGTTTGAATTTGTCTCATCGTCCTGAGCACCAAGCCATAATGGCGCTGTTGAACTATAAAGGGAAGAAATAACGGAACTGGTTTGCTCCCCATCTTGAGATCCATCCAAATAAATTGTGGCCGATGTTGAGGGGATGTAGGTTGCAGCAGCATAATGTAAAGCGTTATCTGATTTCGCAGTATCAGCTTCAAACGAAACATAATGACCTACATCTGTTGTTCCATCATCAGATAATGTTATTTTAAGTTTTTCATTGGAAGTAAAAACTAACCGGTAACTTTTTAGCCCTCCCTCTCCTTCATATTTGGCTATTATCCCCTCATCGGCAGAAGGGGTGGCTACGCTTTTGAAAACTGCCTCAAGCGTCAACTGTCCCGTGACATCCAGGCTGGTATCATCAGCAGCCTCTATGAGATCATCGCTTCCATCAAGTTCTATCCCCCTCCCCACCTTGGCATCAACCAGGTCGTCGGATGTCATGGAGCCGGTGGAAGTGCCGTGGTTGGCATTACTCGTACTGTCCTTTATGGCGTCCGTTCCACCGGAAGGATCTTGAGCAAGATGGTAGACAGCCTTGAAGTTGCTATCCCACACATTCTGTGCAGCCGTGTCGCCGGTGTCACCCACATAGGTGGTGTTGTCCGCTTGACTTGAATCATAATACAGGTAGAGATCGGTATCAGCGGAAGAACTTACAGACGGGACTTTGACCCACAGCCAAGCTTCTTCGTTGGCATCGTCCCATTTTTCTACTTCAACATAGCATTGTGTAGTGCCGTTAGACGTGGTAACAGCTATTTTTTTACGGTTGGCGTCAGAACCAAGTTCATCAAATACGCAGGAGACGTCAGTACTCCCCGTGCCAGAGGACGTTGAGAGATGAATGAGGACGGGGAAATCGGACAGGTCTGAATCAACATTCTCGTTGCTGATAGTCAGCTTGATTCGTTTGCTCCAGTCAGAAAGCCAGCCCTGGAAGCTTTCCTCGGTTCCGAACGTAATCAGCGAATCCCAAAGGCTGTGATATGTGGCTTTTATCCAGGCAGCAGACCGGGCCGTGGAGGATATGCGGACTTCATCGAGGACGCCTTTTCCATGCCTGCCCGAAATAGTTGGATTAAATGATAGCCCTAAATTATTAGAATTTGTATTTATTAGATAGGTGGCTAAGCCAGATAAAGTTTCCGATCCAATATCTACACCATCTCGATAACTAATAAGTTTTTTGCTGGATGAATCATAAGTGTGAGCCGAATAATACCAAGTATCTGAAGAGGGGTTAAATTCTCCTGCACCACCCCTCCAAACTCCATCAATATAAACATTAAACCAGTTTTTGATAGCAGAATCACTTCTGGCCCCTATCAAGTAACACTGTTCCTTACACAACCAATCCGCCCAATTATCATTCGTGCCAGTATCTTTGAAAATTGTCTCAAGCGTTAAAGCTGACGAAATGTCCAGCGACGAAGAATCATCAATTTCGACTCCATCGTCAGATCCATCAAAATCCAACCCCTTATCTACCTTTGCATCGACCAAATCCCCCGATGTCATGGAGCCGGTGGAAGTGCCGTGGTTGGCATTACTCGTACTGTCCTTTATGGCGTCCGTTCCGCCGGAGGGGTCCTGGGAAAGATGATAGACAGCTTCGAAATTACTATCCCACACATCTTGGGCGGCTACATCCCCGGTATCACCAACATATGTAGTGTTATCCGCATGGTCAGAGTCGTAGTAAAGATACAATTCTGTATCCGCACCACTTGCCACAGAAGGTACTTTAACATGGAGCCATGCTTCCTCATTAGCGTCGTCCCATTTCTCAATTTCAACGTAACATTGCGTAGTGCCGTCTGAAGTAGTGACCGCAATCTTTTTGCGGTTGGAATCAGAGCCAAGCTCGTCGAATACACAGGAGACGTCGTCGCTTTCTATGCCGGAGGATGCGGAGAGGTGTACGAGGACGGGGAAATTGCTAAGGGCGCTATCAACTTTCGTGTGGTCGATAGTGATTTTGATTCGTTTTCCCCAACCGGAAAGCCAGCCCATTGATAGCCCCCTTTTAGGTGTGAGTTGCGATTAAAAGAGTGTCGTCAAGACTGATATTATCGCCTTTGTCGTCAGGGTTCCAGGTGCAAACGTCAACAGTGGCCTGGGCCGGGTCCCACGCCACGGAAAGAGTAGGCCTGTCTGTTTCATCGGTGCATTCGTAGGCCTGGAACGACCTCTTGTAAGTCGAGGTTGAGTCAATTATGATTTGTAGCGCATTGCCAGAAGCCCAATTAGTCCTGTTCACTATCTCTTGAATGATTGCAGAAAGATCGGGAGAAGTGTATTTAGTGCCTTCTACCCATGCCGACAGAGTCCATTCGACCGACGCTTCGGTTTTTGCAAGGTTAACCGCTTCCGTGTGGTTAGTTGGAGCTACGGCATTGTCAACGTCATTACCATAAAAGGTCCATGCACATCCCCCTGAGTCCGACCAACCCGAGATGAACCGGATAGACGCCGAGGAGATAATGGCTCTCTGCGGTATCGTTACCGCAGAGAACCGGATAAATCCTGAGTGTTCAAGTTGTCCCACTACTATCGACGAATTTGAGACCCATAGCCCTGATGAGTGGTCAAATTGGCCGTCATCAGATCCGGCAGCCACATAGAAAGTTCCGCTTCCCATGTCTCGCTACACCTTTTCCTCGTCAAGTTTATGGTCTCCACACCAATCACCACTGAACACTACAGGGTATCCGTTCATGGTGGGAGCGTGGCGACGGCAACGGCCAATAGGACCCCTGCCGTCAGTTTCGGGTGTGGCGTGCTGCACGGCAGACGAAACCTTCTCAACAAACCACATGCAGGACGCACACCTCATGCCTTCGCCTCTATGTTTCCAGGGATCGGGATTTGCCATTATGCGTCAGCCCCCGTAATCGTTACCGTTACCTTTAAGACGTCTCCGCTCTCCACGGATTTGGAGGAAGAGAACTTGGAAGCGCAGTACATAACCCCGCCTCCTGCCGTGTCGCCTTTGGTGCCTGCAGTGGTGCCTCCACCTACCAAGGCCCCGCCATAGATCGTCTTTGAGGCGTTCATGGTGAAGGTGGCCTTGTTGGCTGAATTGGTAATAGACTTAGCGGAAGCGGCCGCCTCAACGTATTCCGGCCTGTCGGACTCATTGTAGGCGGAGCTTTCTGTAAATACTGGGGTGGCATAGGTTGTTGAAGCCTCCGGGACGGTATCGCTCTCAAATATCAGGACGTACCAGGTTGTTATTTGGGTTGCTCCGTGAAACATTACGTCCAGGAGATTGTTAATGCCCTCGTCCGTACATATGTTGTGATCCCTGGTCCGGCTTAACAACCGGCCTTTTTGCCAGTGCTCCACATCCCAGATGCTTTCAGCCAAGAAACGAGGCTGATAGATAAGAGGTTTTTCAATCTCGGCTGCTATATGCACTCCAAAATGCTGTCTTTCCATTTCTGTTTCTCCTTGCTCCGGCCAATAAAAAAGACCGGTGTAGGGACTGCCATACCAGCCCTGTTTTTTGTTGACCAAAGAAGGGATCAGGTTCTTTGGGATTTTGTTAAATATATTTGTCTTGTATTGGAATCATCGTCCAGACCCACACTCCGGCTTCAGCTAAGCTCCCTTCACCCTCACAAACAACCGTACCATGCGGGGGGTCATCATCAACATTATTATACCATTGTTGCCCATACCAATAACGCCACCAATCAACTGAAATTGTTGCGGGAGCGAATGAAGCATTTAAACCATCTTCATCGCTACTAATATAAGCAGCCGGTACATTTGCTGAGCCATGTGTTCTGCCTATATCGTAATACCCCCCCGTCCCTTTGTCTTCATCTCCGGAACAATGAATATATCCACCATGGTGAAGCCTTGTGTCCCCCGGAAACCCACCACTAATGTTAGTAATTTTAGAAGAGGAGAGAGATGGCCCTACTGCAGAAAGAGAACATCCGCAGAGATCAATGGCGATCCCTGTAAAACTGCTTTGCAGAGTATAAACAGTGAAAGATGCGCTCATTTCAGGGTGGAACTCATCATAAACGGCCCCGAGGGTCCTGCCCACGGGAGTAGCCCTTTCAAAATAATCGTAATCGTCGGGGTCAGGGGGGAACTCCTCGTTGTAGACCGCCCTGCCTATGTAATATGTCGTGTGACCATTTTCGTCGGGTTTGGATTCCCCCCCGTGGAAAAAAAACATCCCCCCCGGATCAGGACGAAAATACTCTACCAAATCTGTTAGATAGATCTTTATTGGAAAAACGAAACCAGTAATTTCTATGTCTCTGACAGCTCCAGGCTCTTCGGGTGTTGAACTCCCGCCGGTCACGAGGGGGCCATCCTCTTCCTCTGGAGTGGAGTCTACAAGCTGTATAGAGTGTATCTTAGTCGGTACTTTGCCGTTTATCGTAAAGATAACATCTACTGATGTGGTACACTGCTTTATCCCATCCACAAACCCAACAACCCGCACCGGCACATTACCATCGTCTACCATCACAATAACCCTGTCGCCCTCATGAAACGCACTGGACGCCCCAAGCAAGGCACCGTTGCCCCTCTTCTCAGCGTCGGGGGTGCAATGGTAAAATATGGGGATATTGTCCCACTGACCACCATTGAGTTGAATGTCTGCCGTATCGTCACTGGAATGGACGGCCTCAACCACAGCATTGCAATAAGCGTGGTTGAGAACGTCCCCAAGGTTATCGTGTGTATATCGTGGCATCCCGTGTTAACTGGTTGTTGCGCTGATGGTGTAGGTCACATAGAGGACGTCATCGTCAATGACCGCCCTGGACGAACTGAACTTCTTGGCGCACATCAAATAGCCGGTTGTAGCGGTCTTGGCAGCTTCCGTGCTGAGAAAAGCCCCGTAGATCGTGATGCTTGCGGCCATGGTGAATTCCGCCTTCCCTGCCACGCTGTTTGTTATGCTTGCAGTTTCGGTGTCCGCCGTGGTGTAGGCCGGTTTGTTGGTAGCCGGATTGTCATAGTCTGCGTCCTGGCATTCCCCGTATGTCCCAGCCGCACCAAGACAGGTGGCAGCCGTGTTCCCGACAGAGGGTGTAATGTTGTTTTTGTAGATCCCCACATACCAGATTTCCGATGCGGGCTTACTGATATCGTGAAAGATGATATTCAGCAGCCGGGCCATACCTTCAGTAGTGAAGGTGTTTCTTGTTTCGGGGTATCCTCCGCTGATAAGTTCGCCGTTACGGTATTGATCGCACTGCCATATCCCCTCAAAGCCAAGATGGCTTTCAATGGGGTATTTGGCCGCATATCTCAGTTCAGGGTTGTCTCTCAGCGATTCAATCATCTCTCTGCTTGGTATTGCTATTCTACCCATTTTTTATCTCCTTTGTTTTTTGGCCGGGGCGTAAAAAAAGGCCTACACGGAGTGTATGGCCTCCATACCGGCCTTTTTTTCTTCCGAGGGTGATCAGCCCTTGAAAGTGCCCCGGAAATTGTGTTTACGGTTTTAGATTACTTGCCTGTATTGAAACATCGGCATCATATTACCGCCCCGTTTCGGATAACCTCCACGGTGGCATCATCACTCATTCCAAGGCCTTCTTGCTCAGGGCCTTTCTTGAATGACGTTAGATACTGGAATTGACCGTTATACCTGCGATAGAGGGCCGCCCCTCTTTCCCCAGGCGTAAACCTCACATTCGGCTGGCTTAGGGCAAAGAGCCTGCCCACAGGGTTTCCGATTACAATGCCCTCTTGAGACACCCACACCGGAACAGATACGTGGCGCTTCTCCGTAGGGGAAATAGTGTCGCCCAGCTCTACCAGGTCGTTACAATATGCAAGCGTCCCCGGAATCGCTCCGCAACCAACATCGCTTTGCTGCATTTCCTCTGGAGTAGTGCCCATGAGAAAAAAGGTCCGTGTCTTACATCCCACAAAGAGGCCGGTTTTCACCCTGGCAATCAAGGTGATCTGATCCGAAAACTCAAAGTAGGCTGTTCCAATTTTCCACCAATCGAGGCGGAACGGCTCTGAACAATAGAGACGCCTCCCACTTGCACCCCACATGCGCCCAAAAGCGTAGGTGATGAACTCCATAAATGGGGGCGGTTGACACCACAACGAGGGGAGGGGTTCAACAGACGGCACATTAACAATCGTGTTTACAGGGCCGACGTTGTAGAGGATGTTCCCGTTCGGGTCCGTACACCATACAATGTCTGTTGGAGAACGGTTTGCAATGGCAATAGCTTTGCCGTCAGAAGTGATTTCAATCCTGGATATCGGTCCGTTCCCGCTGATAACACTCCCACGGGAAGCGGTAAGACAAACCTGGTAAGTCCCTTTAGCCAACCCCCCGGATGTGGCCTCAGACACCATGGGACCGGGTGGCAGGGAGATTCCCCACTGGCTGAGTATATTGGTGGTCGGATCAAAAACCCCTGTAAACGCCTTATTCGCAATATAAACTATGCCGTCAACCTCAGCGTAATATGTTGGTGTCTCAAACGAGCCCACACTACCTATCGTGATGGCCGTATCCCCTTCAATACGCTTAAGGGTCGTCCCATCAACAACAAGGTGGCATAAATTGCAGGCCCACTCCGAATGCCCGTTTGTAAGCGAGACGGTTTTGGTTACACCGTCCCTTTTGATTATTTCACCGTCCGCTGTAACATTGGCATTAAGGATAATCCGTGGCCTTACAGCACGGTTTTTACCCGCAATCTCACGTGAAATATCGAGGTTGTTCATGCCTGCAAAGGCCGGGATAGTTATTTCGCTCTTACCAGGCATCAGTCACACACTCCCAGGTCAATAAAACCTTCCTGGCCGTAATACTCCGGCGTCCCGTCGATTCCGATGAAGTCTATCAGTTCGGTCATGGCCTCATAGAACCGTGCCGTATGGTATTTATAGCCAATGCCAAGGCTGTCCTCGCCATCCTCTAACTCCCCGAATACTTCACGGGCCACATAGTGCTTTATTAGCCGTTTCTGAAGGTGATCCGGTAACCCGTCCACTTCGTCGTCGTCTGCGGCCATGGCCACAGGTTTACGGTAATAATGGACAGGCAGTGTCATTGCAGAGGCGGGGATACCCTGGTAGTACAGTCTTTTGCCCCGAATTACGGCAACATGAGGGTATCCTGCTTGTGACAGGTCTTTTTTGCCCGCTTGGGACATGAACAGGGCGAAATCGTAGTAATCACCCCCTATCGGTGGCGGGATACGCCTTCCAACCGTGTCAACTACAAGGAACAGATGGCGCTGATAATCGTCTGGTAAGTCGGCGTAATAGGTTGGCGTTGTCGTTACAGACCCGATCTCATGGAGATCCGGAAGTGGCGGGGATATCATGCCGTCAGGCATCCTTATCCCCGCAGCAATCGCCGTGACAGCATCGTTGATCCTGTCGGTTATGCCGCTATAATAGGACGCATCCTGTAACACTCCCTGCGTCCCATCGCTTCCGCACAGAACCTCCTTCAGGGTGGTCAGCGTCTCGCCCATGGCATAAAACTCCTGTTATGGGCTTCTCCCCCAGGGTAAGGAGGATGGCGGATGAAGACCATAAAAAACCCCAGGGGAGAAGCGTTGGTTTATGCCTCTAAGGGCGTTTCCTTCACAGCCGCAGAATCGTCATACTTGATCCAGATACCAACAAGGGTGCTGGCACTCTCAAGCGCTGATACCTCGATTTTCAGCATCTTGTTTGCCTCGGTGCTGTCGTCCGGGTCGAAAATAAGGTCCTTGTTGGTGGCATCAGGGGTCCCCGTATAGACCTTGCCAGCGGTTGTGGCGCCGGTCGTGATCTTGTTTACACTGGTGCTGCCCCTCTGGATATCCACGGTATCCGTAGCGGCGACCGTCTTATTGAAAATAGCCTTAAGCTCCTTGACAATGCCCCTGCAGGGCACAGGCAAGTAATGAGTCAGGGCCGAGGTGCCACCGTTGAGTGAA
Organism: Deltaproteobacteria bacterium; assembly: GCA_019309145.1. Taxonomy (GTDB): domain Bacteria; phylum Desulfobacterota; class DSM-4660; order Desulfatiglandales; family Desulfatiglandaceae; genus B46-G9. The sequence continues at coordinate 44,862 of JAFDGR010000026.1, forward strand.
ACAAATATGTCTTTCATGTCAAAATCCTCCGTTACCAGGCCAGGAAGTAGTAAAGAGAAACCACCATGGACCCGGCGCTTATGTTTCCGAAATCAGACCCCCCGGTGACTGTTACCCTGGGAGTCTTTGCGGTTGTTGCCAGTGCGGTGTCAACATTTCCCAATGCCCCTACCGTTGCAGCAGCCAGACAAGAAACTGTTGTAATCGCTGAATACTTGTTGAGGTCCCCGGAAACGCCAACCTGCATTACCGCCGTTGTGTCCCCGCTGAAACCCTCGGAAATGACAGCCTTCCACCCGATAACGATGGTATTAGCCGGGAGATCGGAATCAAAGTCGATATATCCCGTAGCGTCCTCATTATCGGTGAAATCAGCAATTGCAAGGGTCTGACTAACGAGCTTGTTCAAGAAAACTTCGCTGCACTTTCTGTAGGCATGGGCGTTGTTTACATTCACAGTGTCGTATTGCCCGACTATTCCAGACATTTAGCTGCCCTCCGTCTTGTACCCCTTAGCGCATGGCAGGGACGGGATATCCATAAGGCCCCCGCCCTGCCTGCTCTGCCAAGAGGGGTGTTATTAGCTCGGCTCAGTCAGGTTGGTATGCCTGACGTGCATTTGCCTGTTTGTGCAAAACAGGTTCCCTCTCCATCGGGTGTTGGCCGTGATAGTATCCGGCTGGCCTCCCTCTTTCTTTGCCACCCATTCAGGCGTGGTGAAATTGTAGTCCTTATGGGACCTGAGATAGAGGAAGTTGAGGTTTAAGGCATCTAAGACACCCGCTGAGTAATACGGATCAGCCACGATAGGCGCCCCCTTGTGGAGGATGTTGTCCCAGCCGGCCTCTACCATGGCCCCTTCCTTATACCGCTGTTGCGGATGGAGAGACCTTTCATAGCCGTCTACAAGGACCTCCGTAGTACAGCAAAAGTTCGGCCTGGTTCCTGCATACCCGCCGAATCCCGGCTGACGGAAAATCTTCTGCATTACCGCAAAGCTGATGGCTTCGGCATCAGTGATGACGTTGGCCTTCCACTGCGGCATATCATCCTCAGCGATGGAGCCGTACTCGGTTGACGTGGTGGTGTTGAACAGATCGCCAAGGCCGTTGATGGAATCATCATCCGCAGCAGCAGCGATCACCTGCTGGGCCATATCAACCCGAACAGCCTTCTTGATGTTCGCCATATACAGCTTGGTGAGCCGGACAACAGCTTCATCCCCGCTGTTCTGGGTAAGATCATCGAGGTTCAGAGTGTTGGCCCCGTAGGCGCCAGCCCACCGGAACCTGGCGGCATCCACCAGCTTCTTTTTGGACTGTTCAATAACGGTGTCCTTACCGTAGGACCCATGGTGAGAGAGCTGGTATTCGAGAGCGACCTTAACCATCAGGCCCCCATCAACGGTCTCACCGGGCTGAATCTCCCAATTACCCAGGCGGATAGCCTTGTCCATGAGTTTCCACAACAGGGCGGAGGCCTTGTTGAGGATGTCCTCGGGCTCCACCTGAAGCCAATAGTATTCAGTTGCTGCGTTTAGCTGGTCTATCAATCCCATGATATGCACCTCCTATGCGTACATTTTTTGCGTGACACCAGCGCATAGGGGGCCGTTAATCGTGTTAAGCTCCCTTGGCCCTTCTAAGGGCTTCGAGCATGCCCTTGTCCAGGTCTGCGCCCGTCACTTTGGTTTGTTTTGTCTGTTGCCCGCTCGGGCTTTGTCCTTTGGTTACGACCGTTTCCGTTATGTCTTCACCCTTTTTCAGGGCGAGTAGCCGTTCTTTCTCTTCGAGTTCCGCCTGAAGCCTGGCCTTCTCCGCCATGGCGTCGTCCCGCTGAATCTCCCGGTATGCGACCATAGGGTCGCTCATCCCGGTGGGATCTTTCGCCATGTACTCTTGGATGCGCTGCTGCATTTCAGGGGTGTTGAAGTCCGGGTTTTCCCGGTAAAACTCCTCCTGCATCTTCTGGATGTCCCGCTCCTCCAGGACCTTCTGAAATTCGGCCTGGGCCGCTGTAAGGGCCTCCTGCTTGGCCTGTTGCGCTACCAGATCGAGGGACTTCTGATGGAGCTTGGCGAAGGTAGCTCCGTAATCCGGTTCGTCCGGGTCCAGTTGCGCCATTTCATCCTGGATCTTCGCTATCTCTTTGGAGTAGTCAGGGCCTTGAGGCTTACCGCTCTCTTGCCTCTTCCCTGATGCGGCGGGCTGTTGCTGGCTGGTCAACGTCTGAAGCTGTTGCTGGAAAAAGTCAGTCTGCTTACGGAGCAAACCAAGTTCGTTCCCTTGCCTGTCAAGCAGTTCCTTCATGCTTGCAAACCCTTTTTCAGCTTCCTCTTTCGTCTTCCAATCCCCCAGGTACGTTTCTCCTCCCTGCTGTCCTCCCTGGGTGCCCCCAGTCTGTTGTTCCCCGCCTTTCGGCTCAGGTTGTGCGTTGGCGTTTATCGTTTTTGACATCACTTCTCTCCTTCCCGGGCCGCTGCAATTCGGGTTGCCCTCCCCTGTGGAGGCCCTACACAAACGGTTGTCCCGAGGTCTAAAGGGTGAAAAACAAAAAAAGCCCGGATTGCGTGGCACCCCACAGGGGGATGTTCTCCACTCAATCCGGGCTTCGGTTAATCTCCGATCTGTATCGGAGGTACTAAAGAATCCGGGTTACAGGTTTTCGGTTGTCGTGACCTTCGGTTTACCTCTTAGTCCACCCTGGTTCACATCGAACCTGATAGTCAGGCTCCCGGTGGGCTTCTGGTCAAGCCATTCGGTCAATCTCACCCTTATCCTTTCAAGGATGACGTCAATAGCCGCCTTCTTAGGGTTGAATTGGCTATCCTGCCGCAATGATGTTCCTCTCCTTGAGATAGCGGTTGTACTCCTGCCTGGTCTCAATCGGTCTTTCGTGATCCGGTTGGAGGACTTTCCTTGCCGAAGCTAACCATGGCACATCAACCCCGCTATCGCAGAACGCGCCACCGTGCCCGACGGCGATGATCTTCACGGCTGGTTCCTCGCAGACAGGGCACCGAACACTTTCCGGGCACTTGTCAACGGGAAAAACCATCTCATGCCGTTTGCCGCACCCAACACATTCAAAATCGTAAAGGGGCATCTCAATTCACCTTCATTATCGGGTTAGGCGGCATTACCGCCCCCGGCCTGATGATCCTTGAGGGTTCAACCTTGCTATTCGCCTTGTTAGCGTAATGGCTCGCTAAGGCCTTCAAGCCGCCTGCAAGCATGTCAAAGACGATCTCCGGGTGGTCTATGGGGCCATGGACATTCACCGCCCCATTATCGAGCACGTTGATGTTGAGGGTTGCCCGCACGTTCACAGGGGAGGCCCCGTTGACGGCCTCCCGTTCCTTCTGTTTCCTTAACTGCTTTACTTTCTTCTCGCTCATCCTGTTTATCCTCCCTTCCTATTATTACATCATTGATCTGCCTGCCGCCCTTGACGCCGCCGAGATAGCAGCCGTCGGGGGTGCAGCAGCGCCGCCTTGGCCTCGGTTAATGCCTTGCCCTGGGCCGCCCTGGGGCGTAAGCAGGGCGTTTTTCAATGCCATGGCCTCCTCTTGAGACATACCCGCCTCAACCAGGATGGTTAACGCTTCATCCAACCTGGTCTCGCCCATGCGCTCTATTATCCGGCGGTGATCGGGGAAATTGATAGCTTCGAGTAGGGCTTGCCTGTCTATGGCGTTCATCTGGTAAAGCGCCTGCGCCATCTCCTGTATCTGGAGCGATGTCCTTGGCGTTGTGGACCCTGCTTCGACAACGTAGGAGAATCGCCGGTCAACAAAATCGGTTGCACGGAACAGCACCGGCTCATCATCAATTTCCATGATCTCGTTTTCGGTATGGTAGTTCTGCCATAGACCTATGGCCCACCGGCTCCGCTGTTCGGCGATATAGTCGATGCTGGTTGTCTTGGCCTTCATGAGGACCTGGTTTCGTTCCTGCAACGCTATGATGGCCGCTGCCGCCGTTATCTGCTTAGGGGCCTGGCCCCTGTCAGCATCCTCAATCTGATACACCCGATCAAACATCTTGATGATAAGCTCTAAGACCTGGAAGAATGTCGCCGGCAGGTTAGGCACCTGCATAAACTCAATGCGGGCGTTAGGGGTTGTGGGCATTAGAACCAGGCGACCCGCCTTGGTCAGCGAGTTTTCAATCATGGCCCTGGTTATACCGCAGTTCTTTTGAATAATGAGGGGAGGCGTTATAACATTGATAACGTAAGAGATAAGCTTTGTGATGATCTTGTTGATCTTAACGATCAGGTCCCCCACCTGTTCAGCGGCGGAAAAACCCCATATCGAGATCAGGTCACGGTAACTGTTGGCCGT
>JAFDGR010000027.1 GCA_019309145.1 Deltaproteobacteria bacterium
AAGAAAAAACGGCTGTCCATCCTCTCCTATTTGCTGGATGCCCCAAAGAGGAAGACCCTGGGAACGCCGGATGTGGAAGGCCTGTTTCAGGATTTGCTGCGGATGGAAAAGGATCTGCTTTTCAAGATTATTGATACCTTACAGATCGCTCTGACAGATGAACAGAGAAAAGAACTGGAAAAGCCGGTGACGGTCAATCCGCGGGCACTGATGGCCTATTTCAAGGGAATCAATGCCAGCGATCATCAGGATTACGAAAAGGCGGCGGGGTACTATGACGAGGCAAGAATGCTGGATCCCCAATTCAGGTGGCCCGGGATTGCCTTGAACGAATTGATTCATTTACGCCTGATCAAGCCACGCTCCGGGAAAAGGAGGATCAAAGAATTTGCCCGTTCATTGCGTGACCGGACATCGCTGACTGACTCTCTGGAACCTGAGGCCCCTACCAAGCGGTTACGAAAACCTGATGCGGTTCCGGTAGCGCCTGAGCCTGAGGGACAGAGGTTTACCACTGGATTGGATTGAATAAGGATATCTTGCCTATTGGTGTCAATGCGATGAGACCGATGGATTGTGAAACGACGAGGAGGGAGAGACTGACATGAAAGTGTGCCACCTGTTTTCCAAAAGAGTGACTGTTTCCCGGCCGTTCCTGTTCATATTGTTTGCCGTGGCCATAGGTTTGGGAGCACACAGCGCATATGCCCAGAATATGGCGCTCAATACCGGCTTCAACTATATCTGGTGGGAGTCAAACCAGCATGAAAAAGGGACGGAGGTCTCCGTTCCTCTTTCCATTGAGGGAGACTATCGGGATGTCCAGTTCAGGGTCCTGACGGGCTATCTTTATGGATATCACGATGCCAGGGGAATCGACAGTCATCGGGTGAAAGATCTGTTGGATACAAAACTCAATTTTTCCTATGCTTTTGAGGACGTGGGCGGTTTTACCGTATTGGCCGGTCTTGATTTCAATGTGCCCACAGGGCGAAGTGAACTGCATGAAAAAGACACAGGCGTCCTCGTGGACCCCGATCTTGTTCCCATCACCAGTTGGGGTGAAGGGTTCAATGTTAATCCTACCGTGGTCATACTCAAATCGTGGGATGAAATTCTTGTGGGACTTGGCGGAGGATACCTCCGACGGGGCTCTTATGATTACAGCAATGATTTTGAAGACTATGATCCGGGTGACATTTGGCGGATGACGGGAGAGATCAGGTATTATCCGGACCAGTACTGGGGGATCAGGGCATTTTCTTCCTATAACTGGTACGGGAAAGATACGCTGCATGGGGATGATTATTATCAGCCGGGTGATATGCTGGAAGCCGGATTGGGGATCTCTTTTGAAAGGGCTCCTTGGCAGTTCAAGATAGATTTTTCGTCATTTTTTCGTCAAAAGGAGGAAACCCAGGCTGCCTCGGGGGATCTGACAGAGGAGGACAAGAACAGTTACGGAAATGAATTCCAAGTGAAGACCAGCGCCACATATGACCTCTCAGACACGTATGCCCTTCTCGGCGTGGTAAATTTCCTGCATATCGAGCCGAACGACTATCAGCGGGAGGATTCACTGTACAGGGGCACGAGGCGGAAGATTGAAGCCGGTGTGGGGCTGCAGTGGAAGTACAGCGAGAAATACCAGGTGAAGGCCCTGGGCACGTATTTTACCCTTCACGATCACGAGACACCTGATCACCCCGACAGCTCTCGGACTTACAGAGGAGTGACCTTCCAGGCAGGTCTCATAACGCGCTTTTGAGACCATCAGCCGGAAGATCCTTTGCCTCGCCGGCCTCGTGCCGCTTTTCAACCTCGATATGCCCTTTCCGTGTTCTCTATCCCGGAGACAGGGGTGTTTTGTCCTCCACAACACAAAGAATAGAACAATGGAAAAAGAGATACCGGATATATCGCGTTTTGTAGAGGATATCGTGAAGGGCAAAGAGTTTGGCGAGATCACTGTCCATCACCATTACCTCCCTCCCCGGAATGCGACCTTCGGTCGGCAGGTGGATTTTCCGACAGCCATATCAGACATGATGAATCACCTGGGATTTCAACGCCTTTATTCTCACCAGGTGGAAGCTGTTAACCTCTTGCGAAGAGGAAAGAATGTGCTGGTATCGACGCCCACGGCCAGCGGGAAAAGCCTTGTTTATAACATTGCGGTGCTGGAAAAGATTCTCCGTGATCCTGAGGCAAAGGCATTATACCTGTTTCCATTGAAGGCCCTGGAGCAGGATCAGCTCAAGGTACTCAAACAATGGCTCGCGGCCGTGGGAGGAGCGGCCAGAGTGGCGGCCGGTATATACGATGGTGATACATCCCCCTCTGTGCGGAAAAAAATGAGGACGAATCCTCCGCAGATCCTGTTCAGCAACCCTGATATGCTCCACCGAGGGATCCTCGCCTATCATCAGTCCTGGGAACCTTTCTTGAAAAACCTGTCTTTTGTGGTTCTGGATGAAATACATACCTACCGGGGCATCTTCGGGTCTCACCTGAACCAGGTTATGCGGAGGTTGAAGCGCCTCTGTGCCCAATACGGATCAAAGCCCTGTTTTGTCCTTTCATCGGCAACCGTGAGCAACCCGGGAACCTTCGGAGAAAACCTCATCGGGGAACCGCTGGAAGTCATTGAGTCGAGTGGATCCCCACGGGCCGGTCAGCATTTTCTCTTCATGAACCCCGTGACAAGTGCCAATTTTTTTGCTGCAAAACTTTTTCTCACCTGCATGAAACGCGGCTTCAGGACCATCGCCTTTATCCAGTCCAGGCACGTGACGGAATTGATCCATGTCTGGGTATCACGTCTTGCGCCGTCGCTCCGGGGAAAATTCAGCTCCTACCGTGCCGGCTTTCTGCCACAGGAACGCCGTGAGATAGAGCGAAAGCTCGCCAGCGGGCGGCTCCTGGGGGTGGTTTCCACCAGCGCCCTGGAAATGGGGATCGATATCGGCTCCCTGGACGTCTGCATTCTGGTGGGTTATCCGGGCACCATGATCAATGCCTGGCAGCGGGGTGGAAGGGTGGGGCGGTCCGGCAGAGAATCGTTGGTGGTACTCCTGGCCAAGCCCGATGCCCTGGACCAGTATTTCATGAAACACCCTGATGATTTTTTCAGCCGCTCTTTTGAAGCAGCAATACTGGACCCGGATAACCCTTTCGTCACCAAGGCGCATCTTCCCTGCGCCGCGGCTGAAAGCCCGCTCACCATGGAGGATGCGGCCTTCTGGCCGGAAGGCCTGGCAGACTACGTGGAAAGCCTTGAGGCGGAAGGTCTGCTCAGCAAAACCGCGGAGGGTGACGCGGCATGGTTCAGTACCCGGAGGAATCCCCAACTGCACGTGGACATCCGCTCGGCAGGTGCAAGCTACACGATTTTTGAAAAGACAACAGGTCAGGCCGTGGGCACCGTGGACGGCATTCGGGCGTTCAAGGAATGTCACCCGGGGGCCGTATACCTTCACCGGGCCAAACAGTATGTGGTGGACCGCCTCATCCTCGACAAGAAAGATATCGTGGTGCATGAATCGGATCTGAAATACTTCACCCGGGTACGCTCCGAGAAGGAGACCGAAATCATAGAGGTTTTGAGGAGTATGCCCAAAGGGCAGTTCGTGATCCGGGAAGGGCGGCTCAAAGTCACCGAGCAGGTAACGGGTTATGAAAAAAGGGCCATTCCCGGGCAGGAACTCATGGGAGTTTTCCCCCTTGATCTGCCTTCTCAGACCTTTGAAACAGCGGGTTTCTGGGTCGAGATCGAAGACGCCTTCAGGCAATTCGTCGAGGCAAAGGGTCGCCATTTCATGGGAGGAATACATGCCATTGAACATGCCGCCATAGGGATTTTCCCCCTGTTTGCGCTTTGCGACCGGAACGACATCGGGGGAATCTGCTATCCACACCATCCCCAGGTGGGGAAGGGCGCCATCTTCATCTATGATGGCCACGCCGGAGGCGTCGGGCTCGCGAAGCGCGGATATGAGGTGATCATGGAGTTACTGGAAAAGACCCTTGATCTTGTGAAAAACTGTGAGTGCGAAGAAGGATGCCCATCCTGCATCCATTCTCCGAAATGCGGCTCGGGGAACAAACCCCTGGACAAGGAAGCCGCCGTGTTGCTCCTGGAATGCCTCCTGGGACATATCCCCATGAGTGAAATTGCGTCGCAGGTGGAGGAAGAACCGGCGCCTCTGCTCCCGCGGGAGTCCGATTCTCCACAGGAGCGGGAAGGACCCAGGATCATGTACCTGGATCTTGAAACCCAGAAGACGGCCAAGGACGTGGGGGGCTGGAACAAGGCCCATTTGATGCGGGTATCCGTGGTGGTGGTCTACGACTCCCTTGACAAAACCTACCATGTGTTCGAGGAAGACGAGATCAACGGCCTTTTCCGCTTCCTTGAGCTGGCTGATCTGGTTGTCGGCTTTAACATAAAGGGTTTCGACTACAAGGTCCTTTCCGCGTACACGTCCAAGGATATGCATACCATCAGGACCTTTGATATGCTCGAAGACGTCTATCACCGGCTTGGCTTTCGCCTGAGCCTGGACCACCTGGCTCAGGAGACCCTGGAACGCGGCAAGACCGCGGACGGCCTCCAGGCCGTTGAATGGTTCCGGCAGGGAGAAATGAAAAAGCTGACCGAATACTGCACCCAGGACGTGGCAGTGACAAAAGATCTTTTCCAATTCGGCGTTGCGCACGGTCACCTTATCTATCGGGAAAAGCGGGCGAACAGGCGGTTGCGACTGCAGGTTGACTGGGACCTGGAAAAGTTGATAAAGTGATATGGTGGTCGAGAAAGGAGGCATGTTTTGATTTTTGCCACGGACAACGGACAACAATCAACAGACATCTCTTGGAATCTATCATGAAAGCGTTTGAATGCAAAATGTGCGGCGCCTGCTGCTATGGAGAGGGGGGCATCTTCCTCGCCGGGTCTGAAAAGGAAAAAATCGCCGATTTTCTCGGCATTTCCGTCGACCATTTTGTCCATCAGTATTGTGAAACCAGGCATCAGCGGCTCTATCTGAAGGTGGGCCGTGATAACTATTGCATATTCTATGATCAGAAAAAAAGGTGCCTTATCCACCCGGTGAAGCCGGAGCGCTGCGTGTTGTGGCCCTATTATCCCGCGATCGTTACAGATGAAGAAACCTGGGAGCAGGCAAAAGATGGGTGTCCGGGGCTCAATCCCGATGCGTCCTTTGAGGATTTCGTCAGGGAAGCCGGGAAATGAACCTGCTGCACAGGCTTATTGATCTTGTGTATCCTCCCCGATGCCCCGTATGTCGATCATTTCTCCCGCAAGGAAGCCGAAAAGAGGGGAAAGGTTATCAGGGTATCTGTTCTTCCTGTCTCGGAGATTTTCACCCCTTGAATCCTCCCTATTGCACTATTTGCGGGCGCCCTTTCGCATCCACATCCGGCGATTGTCATGTTTGTGAGAATTGTCTGCGGAAGCGGCCTGCTTTTCATGCACTCGGGGCCCCGTATCTCTATGAGGGTTCATTGCAGACGGTCATTCACCTGTTTAAATACGCCGGAAGAAGCGGCCTCGTCACGTTTCTGGGACCGCTCCTGGCCTCCTTTGCCCGGCAATGGACCCCGGCTGAAAAGGTGTCCCTGGTCATGCCGGTTCCACTCCATCCCAGGCGACTCCGTGAGCGGGGTTTTAACCAGAGCCAGCTTCTTGCCGGGTATGTGGCCGCTGTGCTGGGAACAGGGCTGGACTTCCTATCGCTGAGGAGAGTAAAATATACCCTGCCGCAGACCGGGCTTGGGAAGACGGAAAGGCGGAAAAATGTGCGCCAGGCCTTTGCCCTCAAAATGCCGGGACAGGTTTCAGGCAGGACGGTACTGGTGGTGGATGACGTGGCAACCACCGGAAACACCCTGGACGAGTGCGCGCGAGTGCTCTTAAAGGCAGGGGCTGAAAAGGTCCTTGCCCTCGTTGTGGCAAGAACGCCAAACCCGGCATCTTGATGCAGAAAAGGGGCATGGAGATCTTTTCGCCGCAAGCGTGAAACCCCCATCGTGTTCGCAAAAAGATTGCTGTGCCTTGGAATTTTTATCCGGAGGAATCAATGGGCATGAAGCAATACTGGGAAAAGATCAGATCCCTGGAAGACCTGAAGCGTGAGTGCGCGGACCTCAGGGCCGCGGGGAAGAGAATCGCTTTTACCAACGGATGTTTTGATATCCTGCATCCCGGACATGCCCGGTACCTTTACGAGGCGCGAGCCCTGGCTGATTTTCTCATCGTGGCGGTAAACAGCGATAGCTCCGTAAAAGCCGTGAAGGGACCCGGCCGACCAATTTTTCCAGAGCAGGCAAGAGCCGAACTCCTTGCGGCCCTTGGTTTTGTGGACGCGGTCTTGATTTTTGATGAAGAGACTCCATTGAGGGTAATCAAGGAACTCCTTCCGGATATCCTTGTGAAAGGGGCGGATTGGGCTGAAGAGGAGATCGTCGGCGCGGATGTGGTGAAAAACAGAGGTGGGGAAGTAAAACGAATTCCCACTGTCGAGGGTTTTTCTTCCAGCGACATTATTGAGAGAATTGTCGCTCCTCTTGAAAAGAGTTAGGATATTGACAAGTTCCGTGCAAGAGGTTACGCTTCAAGATGTACTTTCATGAGCCCGGTCTGATGTATCGCCTTTTTCACCCAATTCCCGCACTGCTTCGCGCAAATTGAGACCTATTGGAGAAGGCATTAGATGACAGCACAGCTTTCATTGCATGACGTGACGAAGACTTTCGGTGATGTGACGGCCGTCGACAGGGTATCCCTGGATGTCCAGCAAGGCGAGTTTTTGACCCTCCTGGGGCCCAGCGGCTCGGGCAAGACCACGACCCTGAACATGATTGCGGGATTTGAAATCCCCACCTCCGGACAGATTCTCCTCAAAGACAGGGACATCACAAGCGTTGCCCCGAATAATCGGGGGATTGGAATGGTCTTCCAGAACTATGCCCTTTTCCCACATATGACCGTTTTTGACAACATCGCGTTTCCCCTGAAAATGCGGAAAGTCCCCCGACAGGAGGTTCGTGAGCGAACCGGAGAGGTCCTGGAACTGGTCGAACTCCCCGGCTTTGAGAAACGGTACCCCAACCAACTCAGCGGAGGGCAGCAGCAGCGAATCGCTTTGGCCCGTGCCCTGGTTTTTCGGCCCGACATTCTGCTCATGGATGAGCCCCTCGGGGCACTTGACAAGAAACTCAGGGACCACATGAAGCTGGAGATAAAGCATCTCCAGGAATCCCTCCATATCACCGTGATCTATGTAACCCATGATCAGGAAGAAGCCTTGACCATGTCCGACCGGATCGCCATAATGAACAACGGGCAGATCGTCCAATTGGACAACCCCGCGGAACTCTACGAGGCGCCCGCGAACCTCTTTGTGGCGGACTTTATCGGTGAGTCCAATTTTCTGGAAGGGAGAGTGGTTGAAATAGAAGAGGGAAGGGCTTGTGTGGAAGCAAAACAGGGACTTCAGGTGTGGGTGGAAAAACTTCCTGACCTGCGGCCTGGAGAAAAGGTAACCGTGGCAGTACGCCCCGAGAAGATACAGATATTTCCCGATCAGACCCGGCCCCCGGGAGGGGTCGTCAATTCCTTTCCAGGACAGATAGAGGAGGTCATTTATGTTGGCGAGGCAAATGTCTACCAGGTGAGTTTGCATCCTGATGTGGCGTTGAGGGTCAAGGTTCAGAGTGCCGGATCAACGGACAGGTACAGGAGGGGCGACAAGGTCGTTGTGGGATGGCAAGTGCCCCACGGTCTACCGCTGAAGTAGATCCCTTTGACATAAACCCTTAAGACAAAGGAGACAGAAAATGGGAAAAAAGAAAGGTATGACCAGGCGTGAATTCCTTTTATCCACAGGTGCGGCTACCGGCGGTGCTCTGGTGGCGGCCTCAATCGGTCCCTTTGTGCACACTACCATGGCCAAGGGGAAGACACTGAGGGTCTGTTCCTACGGGGGCTCGTACCAGGAGTCCCAGCGGAAGGCCTTTTTCCAACCATTTGCGGACAAATTCGGGGTGAAAATTGTCGAGGCATCTGGGCCGGACATTGCCAGGATCAAGGCCCAGGTGGACAACAAGCAATATGAGTGGGATGTTGTGGATCTTGAGACACGGCATATTGCCCGGGGCGAGCTTGAGAATCTTCTGGAACCAATAGACACCAGTGTTGTGGACCTTTCAAGAATCGACAAAAAAGCTATCCGGAAATGCGCCGTGGGGAATATCTTCTGGACCACTTCCCTGGCCTATAACAAAAAGGCGCTGGCCGGCAAAAAGGCGGCCGGGAGTTGGGCGGATTTCTGGAATGTGAAGGAATTTCCAGGTCCCCGCGCCCTTCAGGATCAGGCCCCGTTCAACCTCGAGTTTGCCCTGATCGCAGATGGGGTTCCTATGGATAAACTTTACCCGTTGGATGTGGACCGGGCATTCAAAAAGCTTGATCAGATCAAAGACAATATCACGGTCTGGTGGAAGAACGGCGCCCAACAGATCCAGTTGCTCACCAGCGCGGAAGCGGTCTATTCCTCTGCCTGGAACGGGCGGGTGAACGTGGCGCAGAGAAAGGGAGTCCCCTTGGAGATTGTGTGGGAAGGCGGATGTCTCGACCTTGACTGGTGGTGCATACCCAAGGGCGATCCCAACAGGGACCTTGCCATGAAGTTTATTGATTTTGCCATATCAGCGAAGCGGCAGGGTGAACAGATGCAGAAGTACATTGCGTACGGTCCCACAAACATGGATTCATTCAATTATATCACACCGGACCGGGCAAAGGATCTTCCGTCCTACCCGGAAAACCTGAAAAAGCAGTTCCAGATGGACGCGGATTACTGGGGCCCCAAGTTGGCTCCGCTGACCGAACGCTGGAAAACATGGATGATCTCCTGATCCAGCAGGAAGGCCGGGAGGATGAGAGTAGATTTCATCCCGGCCTTCCGGCCGTTTGACAAAAACGTGTGGTGATATGGAAACCAAATCCTTTTCTTCAAACGGGGCAAGGTTCTGGCAAAAGGCGGGCTTCAGGCATTTTCTCCTGGTATCGCCCGCCCTTGTTGCCCTGATCCTGCTGTTTGCCTACCCCATTTCCAGGATATTGGTGAAGAGTCTTTTTGCCCCTGATTTCACGCTCAAACACTACGCGTATTTCTTTTCAAGCTCCCTGTATATACGGGTGATGTGGATAACCATTGAACTGAGTGTCCTGACCACCTTCACGGCCCTGGTGATCGGCTACATCCTGGCCTACGTCCTGAGGCGTGCACGTCCAGGGGTCCGTAACATCTTCCTCCTGGCCATCGTGCTCTCTTTCATGATCAGCCTCCTGGTTCGGAACTACTCCTGGATCCTGGTGCTCCAGCGAAACGGGGCGATCAATATCCTGCTCAAGTATTTCGGAATTATCGATCATCCGGTGAGACTGCTCCATAACAAGTTCGGTGTCGTGGTTGGGATGACCCACATCTTCGTACCGTATATCGCCTTTCCCATCTACAGCGTTATGATGGGGGTGGACTTGAACCTTGAAAAGGCGGCTCAGAACCTTGGCGCCAGCCGCTGGCAGACGTTCTGGCGGGTCACATTTCCCCTGTCCCTTCCCGGCATCGGGGCGGGGGCCCTGCTGGTTTTTATCATGGCCCTGGGTTTTTTCATCACGCCGGCCCTCCTTGGTGGCCGGAAGGAACAGATGCTGTCAAATCTGATCCAGATTCAGGTGGTGGACCTCCTCAACTGGCCTTTTGCCTCGGCCATGTCCGCCATCCTCCTGGTGGTGACGCTGATCATTTTTTTCATATACAATCGTTTCCTGGGAGCTGAGCGGCTGTGGGGCGGGGTAAAGACATGAAAAAAATGGCCAAAAGGAAAACCAACTGGCATGATCCACTGCACATCGGCTGGCCCTTGTGGGTGGTGTCGGGTTCCGCCATATTTTTTCTTCTCGTGCCGGTGCTGCTCCTGGTACCCATGTCTTTTGGATCGGCGGAAATCATAGAATTTCCACCCACCAAATTCTGCCTTGATCAGTATCGCAAATTTTTCAGCAACCCGGTCTGGCAGAGCGCGGTCCTGAATTCATTGCAGGTATCAGCCCTGACTGCAATCTGTTCCACCACACTGGGTCTTCTGGCCTCCATTGCCCATGTCTGGGGCAAGTTCAAGGGGAAGGGTTTTGTTACGGGATTCATCCTCTCTCCTATGATTGTTCCTCTGATTGTCCTGGGCTTGGCGTATTATGTCTTTCTTGCGAAACTCGGCCTGATCGGCACCAAGCTGGGCCTGGTGATCGCCTATACTCCCTTGACGCTTCCCTTTTCCGTCCTGCCCATATCCGCCACCCTCAGGGGGTTTGATCGTTCCCTGGAACACGCGGCCCTGAACCTGGGGGCGAACCGGTTCCAGACGTTCATGAAGATCACCGTGCCCATCATCCGCCCCGGAGTGATAACCGGGGCGCTCTTCGCCTTCATGATTGCCTTTGACGAGGTGGTCATCGCCCTCTTTATTTGTGGGTCCACGGCGGTCACTCTGCCCAAGAAGATGTGGGACGTTATTCGCTACGAAATCGAGCCTATGCTGCCTGCCATTTCCACTCTGCTTTTGCTTCTCGCCGTGCTTTTCCTGGTCACGACCGGATTGCTTCAGAAACGAGCGGCTCGCCGCATGGAAAGCAGATAACTCAAAAAAACATGACTTGTCATCATGCGCATTTTTTGGTAATAAAAACCATATGCGCCCATAGCTCAGCTGGATAGAGTGACGGACTACGAATCCGTAGGTCGGGTGTTCGAATCACCCTGGGCGCACCATAAAAATAAAGGCCTCGAGAACCTACGGCTATAGCATTTTGTTCTGTGTAACTAATATGTAACAATTTGAATTTTGACTTTTTTTACACGGCATTCAATTCCCCATCAATTGCATGTAATTTTTCATTTGGAAGTCTTCAGAAAATCCATTGATTTTGTTGCCAAAGGCCAAAAAAGGGTTGTTCTATACCTCCACGTTTCCTTCAGGTAAACGAACTACTAAGAAAGAGCAAAGATCCAGGGACTATGTGCCCAAAGTCCGGCCGGAGGACCGCCTGACTTTGGGCTTCTTCAAGCGGCTCATCACACCGGATGATGAAGAGGCTTTTGTGGATGGTTGCCGTGAACTGGCCCTTGGAAATGAAGATTCGGCCTTAAACCACCTTCGCAAAGCCGTTCATCTGGCAGACGGCGCTTATCTTGCCGGGTTTCTTGCTTTTCAGAAGGCACTGTTTGAAGAAGCCGTGTGAAGGAAGATGTCGGAAGATAGCTTTGAGGCTAATAATGTGACTAGCATCACATTATTCATCCGAAAAATGTGCAATTTGACACATAAAACTACCGAAATCTCTTGACAGGGCTTCGCATTCATGGTTATGTTCATTGCCATGAAAAGAGATATATACAAAGAATTGGTAGCATGGAAGTCTTCTTCCAGGAGGAAGCCCCTCCTTCTTCAAGGCGCCAGACAAACAGGGAAAACCTTCATTCTGAGGGAATTCGGCCGTCACGAATACGAAAACGTCCTTTATTGTAACTTTGAGGAGAATCCAGATCTTGGACAATTTTTTATGCGCGATCTGGATCCGGAACGAATACTTTCTGAACTCTCTCTTTACCTGAATCTGGAAATCCGTGCAGGGGTTGATCTGGTTATTTTCGATGAGATCCAGGTTTCAAATCAAGCGCTGAATTCTCTGAAATATTTTGCTGAAAAGAAAGATGATATTCACGTGGTTGCGGCGGGTTCTCTTCTGGGCGTGAAGTTGTCTCGTCCCGGATCTTTTCCGGTGGGAAAGGTAAATTTCCTCCATCTTTACCCCATGACATTTCTGGAGTTCCTGGATGGAATGGGAGAATCCAGGTACAGAAAACTGCTTGAAAACATCGAAAGTCCTGATCCGCTGCCCGAGGCGTTTCATTTGCATCTTATCGATCTGCTTCGCCAGTATTATTTTGTTGGAGGTATGCCGGAATGCATCAGATATTTTGCCGAAACGGGAAATGCGTTGGAGACCAGGAAGATCCAGGAGGAGATCATCAAGTCCTATGTGCTGGATTTTGCCAAGCACGCCCTGCCGGCTGATATACCCAAGCTTACGCAAGTTTGGGATTCTATCCCCAGGCATTTGGCACGGGAAAATAAGAAATTTGTTTTCTCTGCGGTGAGGAAGGGAGCCCGCGCCCGGGCGTATGAGCATGCCTTGGTTTGGCTGGAGGATGCCGGCTTGATTCACCGGGTGTCTATGGTTGAAACGCCCAGAATTCCCCTCATGCATTATGCGGACAGTAACTCTTTCAAGGTATATGGGCTTGACGTGGGGTTACTAGGCGCTATGGCCAGGGTGCCCGTCAATATCCTGGCACAGGGAGAGCGACTCTTCAACGAGTATGAAGGTGCATTTGTGGAGAATTATGTTGCCCAGGAACTGGTTTCCCATTTCCAGTTGAAGCTCTACTCCTGGCGGAGTAAAGGCGGAAAGGCGGAACTCGACTTTCTCTGCGAATTCGGAGACCGGATTTTGCCGATGGAGGTCAAAGCCGGTATTAATCCGAGAAGCAAAAGCCTCCGGTCGTATGATGTACAATTCCAGCCGGCGCGGCTTATGCGGACAAGCCTGCTTAACCTCAAAGCAGACGGAAAAATAGTGAATCTGCCGCTCTATGCCATATCACTATTGCCTCGATTTGTGTAGGTGCCCTGTTCCACTTTTCGGCGGGATTTTCCCTTTTCTGCTTGCGGTGATAGCAGGAGTGATTATCCTTATCGCCTTTCCTCAGCTTATCCTGTTTTTGCCCCATCTCATGTATTAGCGCGGCAGACGTCATGCCCGGACGGCTATGATTCTTGAGAATGCACCGCTTTTGTTACTTCCGTGAGAACATTCTCGAGTCGTTCCGCCTCGCTGAGGATGAGGTGTGCGTATTTTCCTGCCTCTGAAACAGGATCAAGGGTTTCTGCCAGTTTTCGCGCGAACCCGCCCACCGCTGTCAGGGGATTTCGGATCTCGTGGGCAATAGCCTGGAGGGTATACTGTATGGCCTGGTCCTCCCTGGGAACCGAAGAAAGGGATGGAAAATGATGACCGGTATGGGAAAAGGTGCCTGCTGAGATCCGCTCAGAGATCCGGCTCAGGGTCCTGTTTGCCTTTTCCATAAGCAAAAGCAGGTCTCTCTCTTTGTTGGACTCCAGTTGGAACTGGGCGGCAACCTCGTCCACTTGTTTAAAGGCCTGGAGCAGGATCTCATTGATAACGTCCTGTCCCAGGCCAAGTTTCTGTTCGGCTTGTTGAAACAGCACATCAAATCCGGAAGATTGCTGAAAGAGCGTTTGGGCCCAGCTCGTGGCGAAGGTACAGATCCTCTTGAGTTCTGAGACTGCCTTGTGTCCTGCTTCAGGAGGTTGCAGCTGCTGGCATTCAATGATGCTTGCAGGAAATTTCCAGTACGTAAGAGCTGCCTCCCCTATCTGCCTGTGGTCCACGCCAAAGTGCTCGCGTTCCCACTCGACGAGATTCTGAAGATGTTCCAGATCCAGGGTGATCTGTTCATGTTTTTCTTTGATGAACATTTCAAAGAAGAGGAGCATGCCGATTTCCGTGAGGAGCCCTGCCACGAATGCCTCTTCAGGGTGGGCGCATTGCAGTGATCTCGCGAGAGATTGGCATACGAAGGCACGGTAAAGGGATGTTCTCCAGAATTTTTCATAATCCAGCGAGCCTATCTTGCCCATGGGAAAGGTGTCCCGCAGGGAAATGGAGAGGGCCATGACCCTGAGCCGGTCAAAACCCACCCTGATGACTGCCTGGGTAGGGGTAGAAATGGGGACCGAAGCATGGTAAAAGGCACTGTTTGCCAGCCTGAGAAGGCGTGACACCAGGGGAGGGTCCTTTTCAATGAGATTGACGAGGTCCTGGGCCGATGAAGTATCATCCGATGCCAGTTCCACCAATTGTATTGCCACCGGAGAAAGCACAGGGAGGCCTTTGCCCGATTCCAGTTGGTCCAAGAGTTCAACGGGTGCTGTTTTCATCGCGCTGATGTTCCTCTTTCCTCCATGAGACAAGGCCGTGAAAGACGTTTCTTATTGATGATGCAAGATGAATGCCAGCAATGCTGTTTTCAATTCCGGTCCTTTTGCTGGAGTCATGCTTGCCCAATGAGCGCAGGTCATAGTAGAATAGCATTCAGGAGAGTGAACGAAACATGCTTCATCCCATGAGCCTTATTATCCTGCTCGCCCTTTTCGCGGAGTTTTTCCTGCACACCCTCGCAGATATTCTAAACCTGAAGGCGCTTCATGATGAACTTCCGGCCGCTTTCAAGGATATCTACGATGAAGACCGCTATCGAACATCGCAGGAATACTTACGGGTCAATACCAGGTTCGAGTGGATTTCATCCGGGTTCAGCCTGTTCATCTTTCTCCTCTTCTGGTTTGGAAAAGGATTTCCGTTTCTTGACCAATGGGTACGCTCTTTTCAACAGGGACCCATCCTGACGGGGCTGCTGTTCATTGGTGTCCTGGCGGCGCTCAAGGGGTTGCTTTCTCTACCCTTCAGAATGTACGGGACGTTTGTCATTGAGGAGAGATTCGGGTTCAACAGGACTACCTGGCGGGTTTTTTTGCTGGATATGCTGAAAGGGATATTCTTGGGGATCGCCATCGGGGCACCCCTAGTAGCCGGAATTTTGGCGTTTTTCCAGTATGCGGAAAGCTATGCATGGATTTACTGCTGGATCGCTGTAACTCTTTTCATGCTGGGGATTACCTATGTGGCTCCCACCTGGATCATGCCCCTTTTCAACACGTTTACCCCTCTTGACCCGGGTGAACTCCGGTCGGCGATCCTTTCTTATGCCCGATCCATTGATTTCCCCTTGGAAAATATCTATGTGATGGATGGTTCAAAACGATCCGGCAAATCGAACGCCTTTTTCACCGGCTTTGGAAAACACCGGCGCGTTGTCCTGTTTGATACCTTGATAGAGCAACATTCAGTCCCTGAACTGGTGGCAGTCCTGGCCCATGAAATGGGACATTATAAGGAGAGACATGTCCTCAAGACAGTGCTTCTGGGTATCCTGCAGACGGGTGTCCTGTTATTTCTGCTCTCTTTTTTTATCTCGTATCAGGGCCTCTTTGATGCCTTTTACATGAGCCAGAAATCTGATTACGGTGGGCTGGTTTTTTTCGCGATCCTGTATGCTCCCCTCGATTTAATGATCGGCCTCTTTGTGAAAGCATGGTCCCGGAAGAATGAAAGAGAGGCGGATCGTTTTGCGATTCAGACGATTCAGGACCCCCATTCCCTTGCGGCCGCCTTGAAAAAATTGTCGGTCCATAACCTGTCGAATCTCCTCCCTCACCCGTTTTACGTGTTCCTGAACTATTCGCATCCGCCGGTATTGGAGCGGATACAAACGGCCCTCACGGCGCAAAAACAAGGAGCCTTTCCATGAGTGTGAAGACAAAATGTATCACGGCCATCATATTCCTGTGCATCGTGGATGTGGTTATTCCCATCCCGATTCTGGGGCTGATCCTCCTCTATGTTATTCTCCAGAGACCACCCTGGTTCTTGGACACGGTGCGGAAAATCTATTCTTAGAAGGATTGTTGATGGCTTTGCCTGGTTTTCATGGCCTTTTCGATCAATGTTACAAGGGCGGTAACCTTGGGCTTCCAGGCGTCCCTGAAGGTCTTCTCCCACTCATGGTTCCCAAGTTCCTTTCTCAGGTAGTCCTCGATCAAGAAATAGTCGTACCAGCAATCTATGATCCTGAAACACGGGACTCCCTGGTTTTCGAAACGACAATAGGAGAAACCGATGAGGTGTCCAAGCCTGGGGCAATGGATGGTATAGGTGTTGTCCGGTGGGATACTTGTTCTTTTCATTATGACGCGCACCTGCAATAGTTTCCACTTTACTTTTTCGCTGCTTTCTCCATTAATTCCATGAGACTCTCTATTTTCGGCTTTGGTGGAACGGATGTCCTGCGCAGGTCTTCTTTGGAGAAATGCTTTTCCAGGAATTTCTCGATGTCTATCCGGGTATGCCAGCAACCCGCAATCCATCTGCAGGGAAGAAGGTTGTTTTCGGACCGGCAGAATTTGAAATTAACGGGACCGCCAACCCTGGGACACCTGATCATCTGCTCATCGTACTGCTCAATAGCTTCCACTTTTTCCCCTTGGGATCTAGCCCGGATTTCTCACCAAGAATCTCCTGTGACGGCGGAGATCGGTGAGAAACCCGGGCTTGGGTGCGTGCGCGAGCTTCAAAGATGGAGCCCGTGCGTGCACCGCTGGTTCATGGAATCCTAGGCCGGTATCTTGGGGAGTTCAGCCTGGGCCTTTTTCACCTCATCTTCGGGATACGAAAAATCCTGGAGTTTCCCGGACAGGTACGCATCATAGGCCGCCAGATCAAAGTGCCCGTGCCCACTATGGGCGATAAGGATGGTCTTTGATTCCCCGGATTCTTTGCACTTCAGGGCTTCATCAATGGCGACTTTCAGATCATGGCAGGGCTCCGGGCCGGTGATAATGCCCTCGGTGCGCGCAAATTGTATCCCCGCCTCGAAAGTGGGATTCTGGTGGACTGCCACGGCTTCAACCAGCCCAAGATTATGGAGATGGCATATGATCGGTGCCATCCCGTGGTAGCGGAGGCCGCCGGCATGCACCGGGGGTGGAATAAAACCGTGTCCCAGGGTATGCATCTTGAGCAGGGGAGTCATCCCGGCCGAATCACCAAAATCATAGGCATAGAGGCCCCTGGTTACGGTGGGGCAGCTTTCGGGCTCCACGCAGATAATACGCATGTCTGGTTTTTCGCCGCTGATTTTGTCCCTGATCCAGGGCAGGAATTGCCCGGCAAAGTTGGAGCCGCCGCCGATACAACCGACGATGATGTCAGGATAGGCATCCGCCATCTCCATCTGTTTCCTGGTTTCTTCCCCCACAATGGTTTGATGAAGAAGGACATGATTGAGCACACTCCCCAGTGAGTAATGGGTATCATCGTGGGTTACCGCATCCTCAACCGCTTCACTAATGGCGAGTCCCAGGCTTCCTGGGCAATCCGGCCACTTTTCCAGCATATCCCGGCCTGCCTTGGTCTCGGTGCTGGGGCTGGGAACGCACTTCCCTCCCCAAACCTCCATGGCGATGCGGCGATAGGGTTTTTGGTCATAACTGATCCTGACCATGTACACCTTGATCTCCACGCCGAAAAAAGCGCCTGCCATACTCAGAGCGCTTCCCCATTGGCCGGCACCGGTCTCTGTGGTGATACGTTTAATGCCTTCCTTCTTGTTGTAGTAGCACTGTGCCATAGCGGTGTTGGGCTTATGGCTGCCTGCCTGGTTTGTGCCCTCATACTTGTAAAAAATTTTGGCCGGGGTATCCAGTGCTTTCTCCAGCCGGCGTGCTCGATGAAGCACGGTAGGCCTCCATGTGTGATAGACTTCCTGAAGCTCCTCGGGGATTTCAATCCAGCGCTCAGTACTGACCTCCTGTTTGATAAGCTCCATGGCAAAGAGCGGGGCCAGGTCATCAGGAGTCACCGGTTTGCCCGTTGCCGGGTGCAGAACCGGTGGAAGTGGCTCCGGTAAATCAGCTTGAATGTTATACCAATGGGTTGGCATGTCCTTCTGGTCAAGAAAATACATTGATCTCTCCATTGCGATTCCTCCTTCCTGAAGTAAAGCAGATTACCATTTCAGTCCGTGTTCAACGTTCTCACGGACCATCTTGAATCCTTTCAGCAGACAGCATTCTTTCCGTTCATAAATCCCTTCCTGTTTCTTGCAAAGGCTGCGGGCACAGGTGCCGGATTTCTGGTATGACAACAAAAGAATACCGCGGTCAGTGAGGAGAAGAATCAGAAATGGGGTGGAAGAGGAATCAAGGAACAGGAGTGCAGGTGAGAGAGTATCAATGGAGATGCCGTAACCGTTGAAGAAGCATGTCCACTGGAGAAATAAAAGGCTTCTCTGAAGTTAAATAATATTATAAATTTCTTATTGCTTTGAGTCAATTGAATATTTGCCGGAAACGGGGCTGGCATGGGGCCGGGAAGGAAACGATGAATGTGCCTACCAGCGATAGATGACCGTGTAGGTGATTTCGGCTTTCCCCTTTGTGGGAACGTTTACCAGGTATTCCATTGCACTCGCGGTTTTCCGGGTATGGTGCTGACTCTCGTTCACGATCTCTGATTCGCCCCACGGGTTCAGCCGCTCCAGAACATGCACGGATATTTTTTTCCGTTTGTGGTTTCGGACTTCAATACGCCAGCTCTCCTTTCGTGACCGCTTTCCCAGGACTTTCTGCGAGGTCTTTACCCGTTCCCCTACCACGTCAAAGGCCTTCCCCACGGTGAGAATGATGTTTTCATCCATCGGGGTATGCTCTATCCTGTCCTCCCCGATGAGCTGCTTCGAGTCGTCCACATCGGATTTGTAAAGCCTGCAGACACCCGCAGGGAGTGGCATGCCCAGGCCTGATTTCCGGTCATTGGCGAAAAGAATCTGTACCTCTGCTTTCCCCTTCTGCCGGTTATCTGGGGACCAGGTATAGTTGTGTCCACTGTCCAGAATATATCGTTTTTTTACCGGAACCTGGTGGCAGGTGACAAATTGTATCTGTTTGGTCTGATTGTTTTGGATGGTGAGCGGGCGTTTGATGTCGTACAGGTGATACTCAAAGAGGGCTCGCTGCTGGACCTGCGGCTCCTTTGCCGCTCCTGTTTCTTTGCGGAGAACCTGGTAAGACGTGGGCCTGGGAGGAGGCGGGGCACGATGGAGCGAGCCCGCGACCAGCTTCGTATGGGCATCCTTGAAGGTCATGCCGGCCCTGTTGTTCACGGTGACCCAGCCGTCCAGGTCCGCCTTTGTATCGTCGTTTGAAAGGGAAAGAACATAGTCGGCATGCCAGTCCAGCCCCCTGGTGATGTATGCCAGTTCGATATTGTGTTTTCTATCCTTTGCGGCATCTATGCGCCACATCAGCGTGGGTCTCGTGATCAATCCGTTCGGCAGGGAAGGGAAGGTGATTTCCCGGAGATGTTCCTCCTTGAGCACGGTGATTCCCCCCGTTGCATTCTGGATAATGAGTCCCCCGGCAGTACCCAAAAGGGTCCCCTTGTACGTGGTCCCATCCCTGGTAACCACTTTGATCTGACGGTCCAGGTATTTTTCCAGCAGTCTGCTTGTACTCACCAGGTCGTATTCAAAGTTCTGCTCCAGTACCCGGGTGCCCTCCGGATCAGTCAGGGATGCTACATGGACACTGGTGGGATCGATCCGGGCGGACACGTCAGTGAGGCGGATTTCATTGAGGCCCTTTTTGAGCGGGATCACCCGGTGTTCATTCACCAATGCCCTGTTATCATTGTAAATGGTCACCTGGAGCCGGCCCTTGGCGGCAACCCCAATGGAAGCAAAAAACAGAACTACAATCGAAACAGGTACCATTATTTTGATCTTTTTCATGTTTTTCTCCTGTATGCACGCCACCTTATGGTAGCACGCACCAGATATCCAGGCAAATGTTTTCCGCTCCCTCGGCTCTCTTCTCCAATAACGCAAAGGGAAGAGAACGAAAAAGGAATTCATATCGTTTCAGTGTCTCTAATCGTAGATGATGACGCACCAGAACTGAGAAAATCGGATAACACTCCTGAGTGTAAGAATCAAATACTCCGTAGCTTGCTGCGGGGTAGTCCATTTTAGCGTGAAATATGCTATCTATGGCCTTAGCGAGAACAACATTAATTACAATGGGTTACGTTGGCTAGAGTGAAGATCAGGCAGAATTAAGAGAGGTATATCTCGAGAAATTTCAAATCATCTTTTCCTAACATTGAGAAAGTCCAGGGAACATGAAAAACACCTACATTCACCCTTCTTGGGCAGATTGCAGAATGGCATGCAGCAGGGTGTTTGCACCGGCTTCACAATCTTCCCAGCTGGTATTTTCTACCTCAACATGGCTGCGGCCTCCGATGCTGGGGACAAAAATCATGGCTGTCGGACAGACCTGGTTCATATAGCTCGCATCGTGGCCAGCTCCGCTGACCATGTGCAGATTGGGGTAGCCCAACTGGTCAGCAACATCCAGGATCCGCCGAACCAGTTTTTCATCAAAGGGCGAGTGCTGCACCTTCCAAGTTTCTTCCGTTTTTATCGGACAGCCTCTCCTGGCTGCAATTTCTTCAAATTCTTCGCGTAACAGCTCCCATGCCCTCAAGGCATGATCATCATCCCAGGAACGAATATCCACGGTGAAATGCACCTTGTCAGGAATGATGTTCCTGGAATTGGGATGATTTTGAATTTCACCCACGGTTGCCACCAGATTGCCGTGCATGCGCTCCGGGAGTTCATTCACCTTCAAGATCATTTCCGCTGCAGCGCACAACGCATCGTGCCGCCCTTCCATTGGAGTCGGACCTACCTGGTTTGCCTCTCCCTCCAGGTAAACGTCATACCAGTGCAGACAGACGATTCCCTTGGGTGCTCCTATGATTTTTTGTTCTCTTTCCAGGATTGGTCCCTGCTCGATGTGATATTCATAGTAACAATAAACCGGCCACTGTGCACATGCTGCTTTCCCCTTATATCCGATGCGGATCAATTCATCTTCAAACCGATTGTCATTTATATCGGTTCGGCTGTAAGCCCAGTCTTTCTCAAGTGCACCAGCCCACACCCCCGATCCAACCATGGCCGGAGAAAACCGCGCCCCCTCTTCATTAGTCCAGTCTACAATAGTAATGGGACGTTCGGTCTCGACCTGGTTTTCATCCAAGGTCCTCAATACTTCCAGGGTGCCCATGACCCCTAGGATGCCGTCAAAACGACCACCGCTCGGCTGAGAATCCATATGCGACCCGCTCATGACAGGAGGAAGGCTATTGTTCCTGCTTGGTCGCCTTCCAAAAATATTGCCCATTTCATCTATGGTAACGCCGAGTTCTATATCGTTGAGCCACCTGACAAAAAGATCCCGTGCCTGCTTGTCTTCATCCGTAAGGGCGAGGCGTTGGACTCCACCCCCGGGGGTGGCCCCGATTTTCGCCATATGTTCCATGCTTTCTCGGAGCCTTTGGCCGTTGACTCTCAACTCCTTGCTTTGCACTTTGATCCTCCCTGTGGCAGTTCCTCTGGGATCGGGGGTCAGGAGCACCGCTCAATAATCGTCGCGACACCCTGTCCCCCTCCAACACAGGCAGCCGCACACCCGAACCGGGCACCCTTTTCTTCCAGTATCCGGGAAAGAGTCCCGGTCAACCTGATGCCGGTTGCACCCATTGGGTGACCGAGGGCGATCCCGCCCCCATGGATATTGACCCTTTCGGGGTCGATATCCAGTTCCCGTATGCAGTTCAGCACTACTACGCTGAAGGCCTCATTGATCTCCCAGAAGTCTATGTCCCGAACCTGAAGATTCCCTTTTTTCAGTGCCATCTGAATAGCCGGAATCGGGCCCGCTCCCATAATGGTCGGATCTACTCCGGCAAACCCGATGGATCGGACAGTTGCCAAGGGTTTTATCCCTTTTCGTTCAGCAGCAACGG
The DNA here is from genome assembly GCA_019309145.1 of Deltaproteobacteria bacterium. Taxonomy (GTDB): domain Bacteria; phylum Desulfobacterota; class DSM-4660; order Desulfatiglandales; family Desulfatiglandaceae; genus B46-G9. The sequence continues at coordinate 21,665 of JAFDGR010000027.1, forward strand.
GGGACATAAGGAGCATGGAACTGGCTCCGGCGTTGAGAGGAGAAGAATTTCCCGCCGTAATAACCCCAGATGGAAGAAATACAGGTTTCAGCCTTGCCATGTCTTCCATTGAAACGTTCTCGCGGACCGCCTGGTCGCGATCCACCGTCATGATAGTGCCATCGGCCTGCTCGGCTTTAACGGGGAGTATCTCACCTTCAAAAAACCCTTCGTTCCTGGCTCTGGAGGCCAGTTGATGGGAACGTATTCCCCATCTGTCAAAATCCTCACGCGAAAAAGACGTTCGGGAAGCAAGTTTTTCAGCCGTGAGTCCCATATTCATGGTGACTTCCATGTCCCAGTGGTTATAACAGTCATCCGAATACAGCCGTGGATTGAGCGAGATGACCTCCTTCTCAAACAAGGTAGTTCCCATCGGGACACGGGTCATGTGCTCCATCCCGCCTGTAAGTACAATATCAGCGAACCCGGTAGCGATTTCCATAAATCCCACATGGATAGCCGCCATGCTGGAGCCGCACTGTTGGTCAAAGAATTTTGCGGGCACTTTTTCCGAGAGATTTGCCATGAACAGGGGAGTTCTTCCCCCGTACGTCCACTGTTCGCTCACGCCCATTGCTGACCCGACAAGGAAATCATTGATTTCATCAGGATGGATCCCCGCCCTTTCGAGGATCTTCGGGATGAGGCTCCCGAGCAGATCATCAGCCCTCAATTTGTGAAACCAGTCTTTGGCTGGATCACTCGGTTTGGATTTCGACTGAGCTGTTCTCAGATATCCTGCTATAACAACTTCTTTCATGTGCCTTTCTCCTCAATCGCACACAATAAAACTGGTTCTTTCGATTTTTGCGTACTTTGAAGCTGAAAAATGAATTTTACTCATCCAAGCCGCACCAGCGCGATAGGAACAAAGCATATGCCTTCGCAACATGGACGACGCTCCCAATATTGACCCGTTCATTTGACCCATGGATGTTTTCGGCCACCGGCCCGTAGCAGGTCGCCTGACCCGATCCAAAAAGGTTGAAAACCCTGAGATCCGTGGTACAGGTGGCGATATATTCCCTCGCATCCTCTCCCGTGAGCGCCTTGTGGCAATCAGCAAGAAGTGAAAAAGCGGGAAGGTCAAAAGCCAGGCTGTGGCCCTCAGACCGGAATCCATAGAAATCGATCACGGGTGGGTTTTCTGCAAGCCAAGGGTCTTGTTTGGCGGCATTCTCCACGGTTTTTACAATGCGCTCGCAAATATGCTCATAGGAAACGCCCGGAAAAAAAGAGAGGCGCCCATGAAATTCAGAGGTGGCAGGCACCGTAGAAGGCCAGTCGCCTCCTTTGAAGATACCGATATTCAGATTCAGGGGATGCGGTATATCCTTGTACTTCTGTGGAACGTCTGAACGGTTCAGTTCCCCTTCCAGTTGCCGCAGCGCCTCAATGATCAGATAACTTTTTTCGATGGCATTGGTACCTGCCGGCGCGGACTGCACATGAACCGGAACACCCCGAACAGAGACCTTGAACCAGAGGACCCCCAGTTGATTGGTAAGAATGGTTGGCCCGAAGGGTTCCGGGATCAATACGGCCTCAGCGTCATATCCGGCGTCCAGGCAGGCAAGGGCTCCGTTTCCACAGCATTCCTCTTCTATCACGGTTTCTATGGTTACTGGGGCATGCAACCCAAACCCTGCCTTCTCAACAGCGTGGACCGCATAGGTCATGGCCGCAACACCTGACTTCATATCCCCTGCTCCGCGGCCATAGAGCCAGCCATTTTCCACCATCGGGTCAAAGGGATCCCGATCCCAAAATTCAAGGGGTTCAGGGCTCACCACGTCCAGATGTCCGTTGAGAAGAAGGCTTTGCCCTCCCTCTCCATTTGCTTCCCGTACCGCCACCACATTTCTCCGGCCTTCGTACTCCCAGGGGACCGGTGCAAACCCCGGATGTTTCGCAAGTGTTGCCGGGTCAATCGGAACACTGACTGGATGAAAAGAAAGTTTCTTCAGTTCCTCCTCTGCCACTCGAACAACAGAAGCTTCATTCCCGAGCATACTCGGTTCACGGACCAGTCTGCATACATAGTCGAGGATATCATCAGCCAAATGATCTACTGTTTCCAGCAACTTCCTTTCTTGTTTTTCCAATGGCATAGGTCACATCTCCATTTAGATTAGTATCTGGCAAATTCCTGTTCGGGAATGATCAAAGGAGCCCCGGTCTTTTCGAGCACTTCATCTGCCTTTACGCCTTCAGCAATTTCCCGGAGCACCAGGCCATCGTTTGTCACGTCGATAACCGCCAAATCCGTGATGATGGTATCCACACAACCCTTTGCTGTGAGAGGCAGCGTGCATTTCCTGAGTATTTTCGGCCGTTCTTTTCGATCTGTGTGATTCATGGTGACGATGAGTCTTTTGCTTTTTTGTGCCAGCTCCATGCCACCCCCTATGCCGGGGGAAAATTTCCCTGGGATGATCCAGTTAGCCAGATCCCCTGTTTCCGATACCTCCAGGGAACCCAGGAAAGCCAGATCAAGACGCCCGCCCCGTACGAGTGCAAAGGACAATGCACTGTCAAAAAAAGAGGACCCTTTCGACACCGTGACATAATTCCCCCCCGCGTCAATCAGGTTACGGTCCTCAGTCCCAGGCCGGCACCTTGGACCCATACCGAGAATTCCGTTCTCTGAATGGATGATAACAGGCTTATCACTGCTCAGGTACCTGGGGATAAGGGTTGGGATCCCGATCCCCAGGTTTATGATCTGTCCCGCGTCTATTTCTTTCGCTGCACGCTGTGCAATTTTTTCTTTAGAGTGCATGATGTGCCAGGATTCCATACTCCGGGGTTATTTCTTTGATGACCACAATATGATCCACGAATGCGCCGGGCGTGTGAATATGTTCGGGATCCAGGTCACCCGTCTCCACAATCTTTTCAACTTCTGCAATTACGATATTTGCTGCAGTTGCCATAAGAGGATTGAAATTCCGGGCGCTCTTTTCATAAATCAGGTTTCCGAAGTGGTCTGCCACAGAAGCATGGATCAAGGCCACGTCCGCGCGCAGGGCCGGTTCCACAAGAACGTTTTGTCCATTGACCTCAATACGCTGTTTTTTTTCCGAGAGAATTGTATCAATTCCGATATCCGTCAGGATACCGATCAGGCCGGCCCCGCCGGCCCTGATCTTTTCGGCCAGGATACCCTGGGGGTAAAACTCCACCTCGACTTCGTTGCGATTCATCATGCCGATAACCGTTACGTTCAGGCCGAGATGCGAGCAGATCACCTTTCGTGCCCGCCCTGCCTCAATAAGTTTGGAAAGTCCCATCCCGTCTTCATTGGCCTCATTCTTGATCAAGGTCAACCCTCGGGCACCTTTTTCCAGGAGTCCGTTGATGAGGGTAAACGGTGTACCCGGGACACCAAATCCACCAACCATTACTCGATCGCCGTCGTGGACACTTTGAAGCGCTTTTTCAATGGATGTACACTTATCAATCACGCTTGTCTATTGCTCCAGTTCCTTATTCCAATTTGCAATCAAGATGACACTCGA
>JAFDGR010000028.1 GCA_019309145.1 Deltaproteobacteria bacterium
TGGTATTTCAGCGATTGTTCGTGCCATATGCATGCCCTCCTTATCTGTGTGATAAGGCAAGCATATGGCATCTAAACTCAAAAAGCAAGTATTAAGTGAACAGTATTGGGGCTAGGGGAGTAAGATTTTTCCGGGGTTGAGGATTCCCCTGGGGTCGAAGGCCTTCTTGATCCGGCTCATCAGGTCCAGGCCGGGTTTTGGAATTTCCATCTCGAGATAGGGGGCCTTGGTGATTCCTATGCCGTGTTCACCGGTGATGGTTCCCCCCATCGTCAGTATTTTTTCAAAGAGTTCCCTTACAAGCGGGACCACTTTTCCCCTTTCGCGGGGATCATCCTTGTCATGCATGATGTTGACGTGGATGTTCCCGTCTCCCGCGTGGCCGAATGCCGGCAGGGGAAGACCATACCGGGAGCTGAGTTCACCAAGCACTCCGATCAGTTCCGGGAGCCTGCTGCGAGGTACCACAATATCTTCGCTGGTCTTGTGGGGTTTCAGTTTGTAAAGAGAAGGCGAGATTTCCCGCCGGGCCTGCCAGAGCCTTTCGGCCTCCTCCCGGGTGGAAGCCTTTTCAAAACTGATTGCCTTTCCTTGTTCACAAGCCTCCTGTATCTTCTTGCTTTCCTGCTCCACCAAGAAAGCATTGCCGTCCACTTCCATGAGAAGCATGGCCCCGGCGTCAGCGGGAACGGGAATCGCCATCTCCTCCCGGATGCAATCGAGACAGACCCGGTCCATGAATTCAAGGATGGTGGGTATGATGCCCCGGTGAATAATGCGAGACACGGTGAGGGCGGCCACCGCTACATCGGGAAAAAAGGCGAGCATGGTCCGCTGTGTCTCGGGCTTTGGGAGCAGTCTGAGGGTGATGGAGGTGACCACGGCCAGGGTTCCTTCCGAACCGACAATGAGATGCGTGAGATCATAGCCCGCTACCCCTTTCATGGTCTCCACGCCTGTCCGGATGATGTCGCCGGTGGGGAGTACCACGGTAAGACCGAGGACATAGTCACGGGTCACCCCGTACTTGACGGCCCGGAGGCCACCGGCGCACTCGGCCACATTCCCCCCGATGGTGGATATGTGCAGGCTCGCCGGATCAGGAGGATAGAAAAGCCCGACGTTTTCAACGGCTTCCTGGAGATGGGCGGTAATGACGCCGGGTTCCACCTTGGCCACCAGGTTTTCGCGGTCGATTTCCAGGATACGGTTCATGTGCTCCAGGGACATCACCAGGCCGCCGTGAACAGGGAGCGCCCCTCCACTCATCCCGGTTCCGGCGCCCCTGGGTATTACCGGAATCTCCCGCTCGGTGGCAAGGCGCAGAATGGCCGCTGTCTGTTCCGTCGTACCGGGAAAAATGACCGCATCCGGGGCGAAGACCAGCTTTGTGCCGTCCGTGGCATATGGTGCAAGCTCTGGTTGGTTGGTGAGCAGGTTGTCCGGGCCGACCATTCGGGCGAGGGTCTCAAGATCCGCCCGGTCGATCATGATGCAACCTTCACGCGCGTCTTGAGGGCGTACTGCAGGGTCATCCGGTCCATGTATTTGAGGTCTCCTCCCATGGGGACGCCAAGGGCGATGCGTGAGATGGTCACGTCCTTATCCGAAAGGATATTGGCCAGGAAGGAAGCGGTTGCTTCTCCTTCGGTGGTGGGATTTGTCGCCAGGATAACTTCTTTGATATTCTCGCGTTTCAGGCGGGAGAGAAGCTCCCCGATCTTGAGGTCTTCCGGACCGATGCCGTCAAGAGGGGAAAGGGCCCCATGAAGCACATGATACCGTCCCTTGAATGAACCGCTTTCCTCCAGGGCCAACTGGTCCCCGGGGCCTTCGACAACACAGATGGTACCGTTATTCCTGGCCTCGTCACGGCAGATGGGACAGGGATCATCGTCGGTCAGATTAAAACAGACCGAACAAAAGGTTATCCTGTCCTTTACCTCCAGCAGACTCCGGGCAAGGCCCTCCGCCAGCGTGCGGTCGCTTTTCAGGATAAAGAGCGCTATTCGAGCCGCTGACTTCTGACCGATACCGGGAAGTTTGGAAAACTGCTCGATCAGGTTTTCAAGGGATGACGGGTAAATGCCCATGGTGATTCCTTTCTTACATGAGCCCGGGAAGGTTGGGGAGATTGATGCCCTTGGTCAATTTTCCCATCTCTTCGTTCACCATCTCTTTTGCCTTCGCAAGCCCGTCATTCACGGCGGCCATCACGAGGTCCTGCAGCATTTCCCGGTCTTCAGGGTCTATGACCTCCGGATCAATGGCTATGGACACAATTTCCTGTCTGCCGTTCGCCACGACAGTAACCATTCCACCGCCGGCAGACGCCTCTACAGTCCTGTCCCCCAGTTCCTCCTGCAGCTTGGCCATCCTGGCCTGAAATTGCTGGGCCTGTTTCATGATCTGGCCCATATTCGGCATTCCTTTCATGATTTTCTCCTTTAAGCCAGTTTCAAAACGTCCCCTTTTGCCCGATCTCTGCATCAGGCTCAAATTTTAATCCTCGAAATATCAAATATATTCCTTTGGTTAAAATTTTCGCCTTTCTTGATCTCGAATCCCGCTGGAAGCGGGAAACATTTTGAAACTGGCTCCTTTTACTCTTCAAACCCGTTTATGTTTTTATAAACCTTTTGCTGAGACAAGGAAAAGCGCACACAACATGAAAAATCGTATCAGGTTGTAGGTCTTCAGTCAACACCGGAAAAGGAGGGCATTAGATTTGATCGCCGGTAGGTTTTGTGATAGCGTAGCCGATATTCATAGAGAATAAGTACACTGACGTAAAGGAATGAGAAAACATGAAGAAGACAACTGAACTCATAGGATTCGGTGATTACTGCAATGAGATAAACCACAGGCCGGTGCGGACAATTAATCCTCCTGTGTACAAGGGGTCAACCGTTCTGTTTCAAGAATATGAAGATCTGGCTCTGGCAAACAGAGGACAATATGATGGAGTCGCTTATGGTACGGACCGGCTACCCACGCAACGTGCCCTTGAAGAGGCCCTGAGAAGACTGGAGGGCGGGCACCTGACCCGGGTCTTTCAGTCGGGAATAAACGCCATCATAAACACCCTGTTCGCGTTTACGAAAGCCGGTGATCATATCCTCCTTTGTGACAATATTTACGGCCCGACGGCCCGTTTCTGCAGGAAAATTCTCTCCAGATACAACGTGGAGATCGGTGTTGTTCCCCCCGCGGTGGGAGGAGATATCGTGGAATATCTCAAGGAAAATACGAGGCTTATTTTCCTTGAATCCCCCGGGTCAAACACCTTTGAAATACAGGATATCCCCGCTGTCACCACCGTTGCGCGGGAAAGGGGAATTATGACCCTGCTGGACAATACCTGGGCTACGCCCCTGTATCTCAGGCCCTTTGACTTGGGGATCGATGTGTCGATACAATCGGTCACAAAGTATATTTCGGGCCATTCAGACGTGCTCCTGGGTTCCGCAACAGTTACTGAGGCATACTCGGAGGAATTCAAGAAATTCTACCGTGTCATGGAGATCTTTGCGTCACCCGAGGATTGTTACCTTGCCCTGCGTGGTCTGAAGACGCTGGAGATCCGGTTGAGGCGGCATGAAAGGTCGGCCCTTCAAATCGCGAAATGGCTTGAAACGGTTGACCTGATCGACAAGGTGATCCATCCGGCACTTCCGAGTCATCCCGAGCACCGTCTCTGGAAAAGGGATTTCAAGGGATCCTCCGGCCTCTTTGCCTTTACCTTCAGAGAAGATTATTCAGAAGAAGCATTGGCCGGGTTTGTGAATTCGCTGGAGCTTTTTGGTCTCGGGTATAGCTGGGGCGGGTACAAGAGTCTCCTGACGGCAGCAAAGTACAACCGCGCCTGCAGTGCAAGATATCCGGAGAAGATCATCGTGCGGCTCAATATCGGCCTTGAAGACCCGGGGGATTTGATGGAAGATCTTCAGAAGGGATTTGCGGTATTGAGAAGTGCGGGAAAAATGAATTCAATCTGATACGGGCTTTCCCGGCGATTCGTTCCGTGTGATCTCGCCTTGAAAGACGTCAAGAATGTCCTGTACCGGCGCTGGCAAATTCTTTTGAGGGCCTCCATGATTCTCCTTGGCTTTGGCTGGAGGAAGTTTTTTCACATGGTCCGCTGGTTTTGGGCTTCCCAGGAGACTGATTCGCACTTTTGGCCCGAAGAACTCTCCACAGTAAGCGCGAAGCTGTTCGAGTTTTTCATCATCGTCAAAGTAGGCAGCAGAAAAGGATCGGTCACCTTTCTTCAATTCCAGTGAGCCCTCTGACAGGCGCAAGAGCTTCCATTCTTCCAGGACCTTGGACATGGGCCGGTTTTTTGAAGAGACAAACGCAAGAAACCTTTTCCATTCATCTTCCCCGGAAGAACCCTCCGGGCCGCCGGGTACCCCGTCAGCCTCTTCCTTGTGCCAACCGGGAGCAGGATCAGAAAGGCTGGGGATATCCGAAGAAGAGGCGGCCGCGGTGGGACCTGAGAGCATTTTTTCCAGCCCTTCCACCCTTTCGAGGAGTTCCCCGAAGGAGAGAAAGTCCCGCAGTTGGCACAATTGGAGCATAATGGCTTCAAGCAGGAGGCGGGGATGGGTGGTAAACCGAAGCTTCTCTTCGTGTTTCATCAGAAAATTCAATATAATCTGGAGCCGTTCCCGGCCGGCCTTTTCCGCCTGCTCCTTGGCCCTTTCCCGGTCGTTCTCGGGGATTTCCATGAGCTCATTTTCCCGGGATATGAAGCTGATGAGGAGATCCCTGAATTGCTGCATCAGGCTCCGGTAGAAGGCCTTCATGTCATACCCGTAGTTGTACACCTGATCAACGATTTCCAGGCATTCTTTCATATCACCTTCAATGATAGAGCCGGATAACCGAAACAGAATTTCCCGGTCTATGATTCCCAGGATATCAATGATCTGCTTGTCTTCCACCGTGGTGCCGGCAAAGGAAACCACTTGGTCCAGGAGGCTTTCAGCATCCCTCATCCCGCCGTCGGCCTCTTTTGCAATCAAGGAAAGGCCGGCCTTGCTGATCTCAATACCTTCCTGATGCGAGATGTTTTGGAGATGTTCGACAATTTTGCGGAGTGGGATCCTTTTGAAATCGAAACGCTGGCACCTTGACAGGATCGTCACCGGTACCTTGTGTGGTTCAGTGGTTGCGAAAATGAACTTCACGTGAGGGGGGGGTTCCTCAAGGGTTTTCAACAGGGCATTGAAGGCAGGCAGGGTAAGCATATGTACTTCATCGATGATATAGACACGATACTTGCTCGACGAAGGCATATAGTTGATGTTTCCCCGCAGCTCCCTGATTTCATCAATACCCCGGTTGGAAGCACCGTCTATTTCCTGGACATCCACGGATGACCCGCCGGTGATTTCTCTGCAGGACTGGCACTGGTTACAGGGCTTCCCGGGTTCGCCTTGCTCACAGTTCATGGCCTTGGCGAGTATTCGTGCCACCGATGTCTTGCCGACCCCCCTGGGACCGGAAAAGAGGTAAGCGTGGGCAAGCCTGCCCGCCTTGATGGCGTTGACCAACGTCTGGGTAACATGTTCCTGGCCAATGACGTCCTCAAATCCCTGGGGACGCCATTTTCTTGCTAAGACTTCGTAGGTCATTTCAAGCCGGCTCTACATTTATGAATGCAAGGTGCCTCTGGGAGGTCACTCCGTCGAATGGGTTCGTCACCGAGGCTGTTTTTCCGGCACCCCCGTCAAGCGGGAACCGGGTATGGGAAGTTGTGATGGCGGAGAGAGAGGGATTCGAACCCTCGGTACCACGTTTTGGTGGTACACGCGATTTCCAGTCGCGCTCCTTCGGCCAGCTCGGACATCTCTCCGCGGTCGTCTGGTATTTCTGGATTGGAAACGCATCGTGCCCAATGATCATTATGGGTGGGCACAAGATAGTGTTTATCGGGTCACCCTGTCAAATGATTTTCCTGCTCATATTTATTTGGCGGAGAGGGTGGGATTCGAACCCACGTGCCCCGCTCTTCACGGGACAAGTCGATTTCGAGTCGACCCCGTTACGACCACTTCGGTACCTCTCCGACTGACCACGTTCCTATTACCGGCGCATTCTGAAGAAATCCTGCATCAGCCGCCTGCAGTCCTCCTCGAAAATTCCCGAGGTGACCCCAAGGCGATGGTTCAATCTGGGATCATTGGGCAGGTCATACAGCGATCCTGCCGCCCCCCACTTGGGGTCCGGGGCCCCAAAAGCCAGGTGGTTGATGCGTGCATGGATGATGGCCCCCATGCACATGACACAGGGCTCGACGGTAACCACCAGGATACAGTCGTTCAACCGGTAATTTTCTCGAACAACCGCCCCGCGCCGGAGCGCCAGGATCTCTGCGTGGCCGGTTGGATCATTGAGCTCGATTGTGCGATTGCGGGCACTCGCGATGATCCGGCCGTCTTTTTCCGCGAGCACGGCCCCGACAGGCACTTCTCCATGGTGAAATGCCTCGCGGGCCTCTTCCAAGGCCTTTTCCATTAAGCGGGGAAGATCAGCTCCCATCAGAAAAAATATTTTCTCATATTTTTATAGGGACAGTCAACCGCATACTTTTTTGTCCACATGCTTTGTCAGAGAAAGGGAATTTCCGGGAAGGAGCAACAGGGACACAGAGCGTCATAAGACACGCGAGGAAAGCGGCAAAAAATTGACATAATTGATACGGGAAACAACATCATGAACCCCAAAAGGCCTGATTATCCCGGCTCCTTGTGCCTGCAGGAGCGGGAACCTGCGTCCCGAATAAATGGCATCGCCTTTGCATGTGAATGCACCAAGCGGGATAGACGGAATGGATGTATTGATACTCTTTTTGCAGTGAAATCATACCCATTCGACACAGGACGGAGGTGGACCATTGACGTACGTTCTCGATCAAGAGCAGCTTGATGCCATAGAAGGGGTCCTGGAAGAAGATTTCATGGACATGGGGGTCAGGTGTGTTTTTCTTATTGATATGGCGGGAAACGTCATTGCCAGTCAGGATTCGGGGAAGATGAAGCACGATATCTACTCCCTGGCGGCCCTGGCGGCGGGGAATTTCGGGGCTGTCAGCACCATGGCCAAGATTATCGGGGAGGATGAGTTCTCCCTTCTTTTTCACAAAGGAAAGAAGGAAAGCATCCATTTCAGCAAAGTGATGAAGGACTTTCTTCTCATTACCATTTTCGACCAGGATGTTTCGCTGGGTTTCCTTCGATTGAAGGTCGCGGAGGCAATCAAGGAGATCACCGGTATATTGGACCACCAGATGAGCCCATGAAGGGGCCTCTTTGGAGAACAATGAAACGTTTCATTGCTTGAAAATAGGAGATTTGAGCGGGGTATTCTTTCATGGCATTTGTCAACCTGAAAAAAAAGGAGGTCCAGGTCAAGATCGTTTACTACGGTCCTGGGAGAGGTGGAAAAACCACCAACCTGGAATACATCTACAATAAATTCAATGACCGCATCAAGACCGAGATGATTGCGATCAAGACCCAGGGCGACCGAACCCTCTTTTTTGACTTCCTCCCGTTCGAAATGGGCAAGATCAAGGGGTATGATGTCAAGATACAGCTGTATACCGTTCCCGGACAGGTGAAGTATAATGCAACGAGGAGACTGGTCCTGAGGGGGGTGGACGGCGTGGTTTTTGTTGCTGATTCCATGAAAGTGAGGAGAAAGAGCAATATGCTTTCTGTCAAGAACCTCCAGGACAATCTTGCCACGTATAAGAAAAGTATTTTCAAGATCCCGTTGGTTTTCCAGTACAACAAACGGGACCTGGCGGGAGATGGAATCCCGTTGCTTTCCTATGAAACAATGGAAAAGGATCTCAACAGCAGGCTGAAGGTTCCCTCATTCGAGGCGAGCGCCCTGCAGGGTGATAATGTGGTCAAAACCCTCAAGAAGATTATTACCCTTACCATGGCGGCTTTGGAAAAAGAATTCAAATAGGAGAAAACTCTTGGCCAAGAAAAAAGCAAAACTCACGGACGAAGTGGAAAAACGCCTTGACGAGATTTTTGTTGAAGGAGAAAACACGGCGGGTGCAGGAAAAGAGCATTTTGAGGTCCAGGTGCCCCCTTTGAGAGAACTGAAAAGCGTCATCCTTTCCATAGAGTGGGAAATTTCCGACGAGGTCATGCACCGTCTCCTGGAGGAAGTCACCAGGTTGAAGAGCAGCTATAACGGTGATCGCATCATGGCTCCCTTTTTCAAGATGCTTGACTCACTGGGGAGGTATATCAAGAAATACAAGGCAAAGGCCAATCCCGAAGCCATTAAGGTGTTGAATTCAGTTTACACCGCATTGGAGAAAATCCTTTCATCGGATGGCTTAAAGGAGATTGAAAAAGAGACTATCCTGCTGGAAGAAGTGCAGCGATTCAAGGACCTGAAAAGAGAGATCCAGGGACAGAAGGGGGAGGGCGAAGAAAAGGCCAAGACCGGCAAAGCAGCCCCTGCGCTGGTGGAAGGGAAGGATGTTTCCATCGATTGGGAAGAAGGACAGGGAATTCCCGAGACCGTTGTGGCGGCACTGCATGAACTAAGAGCGCTTATCCAATCAGAATTCAAAGCCCTGCGGGAAGAAATACAGATGTTTGTTGATAAGAAAAACGCGCCCAAGCGCAAATTAGCCCGAAAAGGCAAGAAATAATCCGTTGGGGATATGGTGCAAGGGATAGATACAAACAATGTTGGCGGGATGATTTTCAAGCGCGTCCTGCGGAAGGATCTGGGGGAGTTCTCCCTGGACAGCAAGATGCTCAGCATCCTGATGGAACTGGACGGGAAAAGGAATGTGGCGACTCTTGCCCGGGCTCTCGGGATGGACATGATCGAGATCAAAGAAGCAGTAGAAAGGCTCTTGAAACTCAAGATCATTGAGCGGGTCAGAGAGCAGGTTTCCGTCTTGCCCCCTGAATTCTTTGATTATCTGAACGCACAGCTTTCCCTTGCCTTGGGCCCCATCTCCGGGATCCTGATCGAGGACACGGTAGCTGATCTTGGAAAAAGGGTATCCGGTTTTCCCGTCCAGATGGTGGCGGAATTGGTGGACCTGCTTGCACGGCAGATTCGGCGAAAAGAAAAGGGTATCACGTTCAGGCAGAACATGGTCAAGAAAATGAAAGAGATGGGAATCTGATCCCGGGAAAAGGCGGAAGAGGGTAATCCTTGGATCTTTTTTATCGGTGAACTGAAAGGAAAAAAAAGGGGAAAGAGCAATGATCATCTTTTGTGAGGAATGTGGAAAAAGGTATCGGATAGATCCGGCGAAAATCAGAGGCGCCCACGCCAGGGTTCGTTGCAAGGCGTGCGGACACGTGTTTGATATCTCGAAATCGGATGGCATGGATGGGACAGGCGCTGAGGCAGAATGGCCCGGATCCCGGAACGATGAAGCGGTGGGTGCAGAATCGATCGGCACGGAGACCGTCAAAGCTGAACTCGCGAGCCTCAAAGCGCAGCGGGCACGTCGCCTGGGCCTGCGGGCCAAAATGATCATCCTCTTTTTTCTCGTGCCGGTCATCCTCGTGGTGGCCGCTGGACTGCTTTACATCAGGCAACTGGATCAACTGACGGCGCTTATTACCAGTGAAAGCGGCCAGGTCGTTACCCATCTTGCGGAAAACATCATCAAGGAAAAAGCCGAGTCAGTCGCGTCTCAGGTGCTCCTCTATCTGGACAGTCACCGGAAACTCAAGAAGGAGAACTTTTTCCAGGATGAGGAGTTCAAGAAAATAGCTGTTCAAAAGGTTGGGGTCACCGGGTACACCGCGCTTTACCAATTGCCGGACAGCGGGGGAATATGGCGTACCTGGGCTCATGTGAATCCCAAGATCATCGGCATTGATATGAGTAAACTCAAAAAACCCTTGGGAAAGGCTTTCCCGGGTTTCTGGAAAGTATATACGGGGGTCAAGGAGGGAAAGGAATCCAAGGGATACTATCGATGGAAGGATAAGGACGGAAGGATCCGGGACAAGTTTATGGTTTGCACCCCTGTTGGAAATACTTCTTTTGTCGTGGCGGCGACAACATATCTTGATGAATTCACAAAAGAGGTGAAAGGCCTGGAAAAAAAGGCGGGAGCCATCAGTGCCAATACAAAGAATGCGGTATTTGTGATCCTGGGAAGCACCCTGGTGCTCATCGCATTGATCGTGTTGTGGTATGGGCACGCGCTGACGAAAAGAATCAAGTCATTGACGGTTTTGGCGGAACAAATAAGTCTCGGCGCCCTTGATGAAGAATTAGAAATACGATCCAAAGACGAAATCGGAGACCTGGGCGAAGCAATCGGGCGCATGCAGGAGAGCATACGCCTGTCCATGGAAAGGTTGCGCCGGAGGAGATAAGGGCAGAAGGTGTTTCTTTCAGGAGCAAGAAGCAGGGAATGAGGATGGAATCGGGAGAAGTATATGAGAAGAAATGTCCTCCTTGTAGATGACGAGCATGAGGTGCTCCATTCTCTTCAACAGGGACTTATCGGATACAAGGAAGTCTTTTCAGTAATGACCGCCGGAAATGGAGAGGAGGCGATCAAGAAACTTGCTCAGGATGATATCTCCCTGGTGGTGACGGATTTGAAGATGCCCAACACGGATGGATTTGGCGTCCTCGCTCATGTCATGGAATCTTACCCCGACATACCGGTTATTGTCATGACCGGGTACAGCACCACAGAAATGGAGAGACTCGCCCATGAGGGCGGTGCGGTGGGATACATTGCCAAGCCTTTCAAAACCAGCGTGCTGGCGGAACTTATTCTTACCTGGCTCCGGCGTGAAGCCGACGGCGGAACACTGCACAATGTCTCCTCCGGGATGTTTCTGCAGCTTATTGAAATGGAGCAAAAGACGTGCACTATCCGCCTGGCGGACAAGGCATCGGGAAAAAGAGGGATCCTTTTTTTTCGGGATGGTGAACTCCTGGACGCACGGGTCAATGGCGTCAAAGGCGAGGAAGCCGCACACCATATTTTCAGCTGGGAAGAGGTTACCCTGTCTATTCAAAATACCTGCCGGTGCCGTGAGAGAAAAATCAAAGGGGAGTTACAGGCGATACTGCTTGAGGCAATGCGGCTGAAGGACGAAAAGGTAAAGACCTTGACGCCTCCTGAGAAAAGACCGAAAGAGAGCGCCCCGGTTTCAGCGGAAGAAGCGAAGATAAAGGCAAAAGATACCGCTCTGGCGCATGTGAAGAAAAGGCTCAAGGGCAAGATCGGCACTCATTATGGTGTCGATAAAATGTATTATGACAATGCCTGGGATGGGCTTCTGGGGCAGATGGGAAGGATGGGAAAGTTTTTTTCATTTGGTCCGTTGCAGCTCGCCTACATGGATGTTGGAACATCAAAAGACGTCATCCTCCTGCCCGGAGACGAGACCATCATGATCCCCGTAGACAGCAAATGCCCGAGGGACCGGATGATCCAGGCTCTTCTGGCAGAAAGCGACGGCAACGGCAAATGATGCTGTTACCATTTGAATATATCTATGAGCAATCACTTTGATGAACTTCTGAATCTGCGTGATGTGAAAGGGTTGATGCTCGTTTCGTTCGAGGGTCAGCTTGTATTCAAAGAATTTGTGGGACCGCTTTCCAGGGAGCCGAAAAGCGATGATTCCTGGGCCCTGTTCATCCATTCGTTACGGGGTGCCAGGGAAATAGAAGTGTTTTATGAAAAAGGGAGAATTTATATCAGAAAAACCGAGATGGGATATCTCTTCGTTATCACGGGGGATTCAACTCCAATGGCGATGGTCCGGTTGAATTGTGACATGCTTGTACCGGCCATGAAGAAGATGGTCAGGCGGGATAAATTGAAGGGTTTGTTCAGAAGAAATTAGGTGACTTCCGTCTGGAGAGCAGTGGCCGACAGGTGGATACGCCCGGCATCAACAGGCAACCGAGAGGAGGGATCCTGTTTGCTGGAAGATAAACGGTGAGTGCCGGGAGCGGGAGACAGGGGATAGAGAGTATGGATATCCAATCGAAGATCAAGGAAGCGGAAGTGTATTGCTCAATGGGTCTGTTTACCGAAGCCCTGGGGGTCTATGAAAAGATCATGAGCAACCCTTCCGGGCTGGATGGGGCTGAAAAGGAGAAGGTTGAGGCGGCAATAACGGAGGTCCAGGAAAAAGTCGCCAAGGAAAAAGAATCCAGTCAGAAAGAGGTTTCCGGGGAAGAGATATCGAGGATTCAGAAGACTCTTTCAGGCTCGGGGAATGTGCAGGCCCTGTTGGATGGAGCCTTTGCCTTGAAAGAACTGGGCCATTATGAAGAGGCGGTTACAGAGTATGGAAGACTGCTGCAACTGGACTACCCCACGGCAAAGATCGTTCCCGAGATTGCGAGCTGCCTGGCCCGGTTCGAGTCTCCGGACAAGGCCATGGCTGCAGTAGGGAAATTACTGGAAGGCCCGAAATTGGGAAAAAAGGAAAAGGCCAGAGTGCAGTTTCGAATCGGATTTGAGATTGAGAAACGAGGGGACAGGGACCTGGCCCGCCGCCTTTACCGATCTGCGAGAGAGATAGATCCTGATGACAAGGAAATTGAAGCGAGGCTGGAGGCATTGGATCAGAGTAATGCAGCGTCCGTTTCCGCGGCGGTTACGGAGACAGATGTGGTAGAATCGGATGCCGGGGATTCAGCGGAAGGCCGCGAGAAGCGGCGTGAACACCGAATAGCAACGAGGATCCCGGATTTTGTCTATGTGGAGTTTTCCCTGGAGACGTCAAAGGGAAAAGCAAAACACTATCGCCTGAATGTGATCAACTATTCAAGACATGGAATCGGGCTCCTTGTTTCTGAAAAGGATTTTGGCATCTTGAAATTCCTGAAGAAAGGGGATAAAATAAAAAATATAACATTTTATGCCAGTTGGGCCTTGATCACGGTGGATACGACCGTGAGGCATCTCACGAAAGTGGAAGAGGGACCTTACGGTGGGATGCATGTCATTGGGGTTGAAGCCAGAGAACTGATCACGAGCGCCCAGCCTTCGTAAAGGTTTTTCAAGAATGGTCTTTCATGCACCTGAAGTGAATGAAAAAGAGATAAAGAGAGAGAAGGAGAAGGCCAGGAAACTGAAACGAAGCGAGTGGTGGCTCAGGAGAATCAACCTTGGCGTCTGTTATTATTGCAAACGGGAGGTCGGTCGGGAGCAGCTCACCATGGACCACGTGGTTCCCTTAAGCCGGGGAGGAAAAAGCAAGAAAGGCAATATTGTTCCCGCGTGTAAAGAGTGCAACAACAAGAAAAAGTATTTACTTCCCATTGAATGGGATGCCTACCTGGAATCGCTGAAAAGACAGGGCCCAGAGGACTGACCTTTGAGCCCCGTCTTTTCAATTCTCAGCCTCCCGCAATCATCGGAAGGAGGATTACTTCAGCATTGTCCGGGACCAGGGTGGTCTCGAAGTTTGGTCGTGAAACGAGTTTGCCGTTCAGGCGGACCACCGCGTAAAAATGTGCATCAACCTCTGCGAGCAGGGTGGACACGGTCATTCCTTCATGCCAGGGAACCTGCCTGCCATCAACCCGTATCATCAACCCACGCCGTTGGCTTTCAATACTTCAAGGACTTCGGGAAAATCGATACCCAGGCGTTTTACCGTTTCAAGAGTGGGAATGCCGTCCTTGTTCCAACCTCGCCTCTCATAAACCGCGTCCTTGAGTTCCTCATATTGTTGTTCCCTGAACCCGCGGAGGATCGCCACCTTTTCCGGGGTCTCTTTGCCGTTGATATCGACCCCGTATTTTTCAGTGAGCTGCTTGTCATATCTTTCCCGGCGCGATTCGTATTCTTCGACGGTTACCGGCCCCATGGCCCGGTAGGGGAGTGTATCATGTTCTCTCCGGCCGTACCCCATGCGGAGATTAAAGACACGCTGAAAATTGTACACGGCCTCGCTCATCTGCACCAGGTCATCCGGAGCCACCTTTCTCCCGGTGACAGCACTGAAGTAATCCGCGTACCAGCGGACATGCTTCATAACCTTTGCCGGCTCCGGCGTTTCCTTGTTGTCCTCGGGAACGATATCGTTCCAGGGGAGCTTGCACAGGCCGCACAGGCCGAACCAGGTACGGAACATGGGGAACCAATGAAGGGCTTCGGCCTTCTGTTCAAAGGTAGGCATGTAGTTGTGCACCATGTCCAGGAAAATGAGCCAGGCCTCGTCATGCTGGGGACCCTTCAGGGCGATCCCATACCCTCCCTGCTGTGCCAGGGATTCCTTGGTCATGTACTCGGAGAACTCCAGCCCTTTTGATTCCATGCCGATATCCTGCAGCAGGGCAGCATCCGCGTGGTATTCTTTTTCAAAGATTTCTTTCATCCTGCGAATGCCCTGGCCCACAACGGCGCCGAATCCTTCTCCTGCAGCCATCTGGTGGACCAGTTCCAGGGCGTTCAAACGGTTTCCGAAGCCGAGATCCATACCCCCGGTATGGGAGGTGGTGATCAATCCCAGTTCAAAACACTCCATGACAAAGGCAATGCTCGTTCCCACGGAAATGGTGTCCAGGCCGTAGGCATCACAGTAGAAATTCATTTCAAGGATAGTGAAAGGATCGAATACGCCGATATTGGATCCGCAGCCGGCAATGGTTTCATATTCCGGCCCGTCCACAAAGACTGTCTGGCCCTTGTACGGTCCGGTCATGGGAACAAAGTTCTTGACCCCGTGGGAACAGGCAACGGTACATCCTCTCCAGCATCCGTCAAATCCCGGATCGAACAGGTGCTGATACACGTCACGCCCGATGTTGTTGGCGCCTGGGTGCTGGCCGTAGCGATAGTTGTGAGTTGGGAGCAGATCAAAGTCATTCATGATGGGGACCAGGTGGGTGGTTCCAACCCTTGCCATTTCATTCTGTTTCGGGTCCAGGTCCCTGATTTCCCGGGAATAGGCCTTTGAAACGGTGGTGAGCGCTTCTTTGTCGGCCGGGTTATTCGTATCCATGGTGATCGAATTCCAGCGGGCCACAATTGCCCGGAGCCCCTTATGGGCAAAGACGGTCCCAATCCCGCCGCGCCCGGCCTGTTTGTAACGCGCACGTTTGCGTTTTACATCATACCACGTGAAGTTAAGACAGCCGATCAGGGTATGCTTTGCCCCCGGGCCGGTGGAAACTACTGAGATATTCTGTTTCTTGCCCTCGGCAAAAAAATCGGTGAGAACCTGAGACAGGGCATAGGAATCTTCAGGAAGTCCCGGTAGTTCCAGGACGCCTATCTTTTGATCAATCCCGTCAATCACGATGACCGTATCTCCGGCACACTTCCCCGTCACTTCCAGCGCATCAAATCCCGAAAATTTCAAGTAAGGTCCGAAATAGCCGCCCACGTTGGAATCCATGACCGATCCCGTGGTGGGGGAAATGGTGGTAACGATGCTTTTCCCTGCTCCGGGATAACCGGGGGTCCCTCCCATGGGACCGGATGCGATACAGATGGCGTTTTCAGGATCGTCCCATCCGGTCTCAGGGGTCACCGCATTCCAGAGGATCCAGAGGTCAAATCCTTTCCCCCCGACGAAGACCTCCTTCATCTTTTCAGAAACAGGTTTGATGGAAATATCCGGCCCGGAAAGGTCGATGGAAAGGGTTTGGTTGGCGTACCCACGATCAACCTGCGGCCGGGTGTAGGAAAGTGTTTTCATCTCTCTTGGGTTCAATTGAGTCATTTTTTTCTCCTTTATTTGAGTGCCTCATGTCCTGCGAATTCCCGGTACGGGGAGAATTCCTGCAGGGTCGTTTGATCATCCGGTGTGGTTTGCCTGGTGATCATCCTGGTTACAAGCTCACCGATGCCGGGCCCCAGCATGAACCCCTGGCCGCACATACCCGTTGCATGCAAAAACCCCTCCAGTTTTTGGTCCCATCCCACAAGAGGGGAACCGTCAGGGGTCATGGGATAGAGTCCCCGCCACATGCGCCGTACCCGGAGATTTTTGAGCCTGGGCAGAAGTGCGACCATCCTGGCGCTCACTTGGGGAAGGAAGACGGATGTCTCCCGTTTATCAATCCCGGGTATGGTGGGATCGGGTGTTATGCAAAAGACCACCTGCCCCAGCCGGTTCTGGTAAAAATAATAGTTCTTGGACCCGGGGCCGGGCCGCAGGTCTACCACCATACATCCAAAAAAGCTCTTTACCGGCTCGGTGATGGCGGCTTCATGGGAATCCGGATACACGGGGAAATCAATTCCCGCCATGCTGCACAACGGCCTTGAGAAAGGTCCTGCTGCATCAACCACCACCGGAGCCCGGTAGGTTTCGTCTCCGGTTTTGACGCCGGTTATTTTGTCGTTTTCCGCAGTAATTTCCTCTACCGTTTCCCTGAAATGAAATTCCACGCCGGAGGAAAGAGCCTTCCGGTAGAACGCGTTGATGGCAAGAAGCGGGGATGCAGAGCCGTCTTCCGGTGAAAATGTCCCGCCGAGGAGCCCTTCGTGGTTGATCCCGGGGAGAACATTCTTGATTTTATCAGGACCCACATAGTCGATGTTCAAACCATATTCCTTTTGAATGGGGAGAATGGCTTTCAGGATCTCTTCCTCTGCTTTTCTATAGACCGGAAACAGGTATCCGCCTTTGAGCCATTCTATGCTTTCGCCGGTCTCGTCTTCCCACCTGGAGAAAATCTCCAAAGAGCGAAGGGCGGTGAGTATTTTCCCGGGGCTGGAATGGGTAGCGCGAATTCCGCCGATGGCGTGTTTGTTTTCGCCCTGGCCGGGCGAAGCATTGCGGTCAATCACCAGTGTCCTGATCCCTTTTTCCCCGAGGGCCATGGCAGTGGGCACGCCGATTGAACCCGCCCCGACTATGATGACATCGTAACTACTCATCGGAATCACCTCCAAACACACCGGCAAAGGTCCCCAAAGGGACTTCCACAAAGAGTGGACGGTCTACCCGGTCCGTGACCTGCTCGAGCTCTATGCCTTCCTCCTTGAACAATCGCCAGATCATGGGCCTGCATGTTTTCGAGCCGCAGGCTCCCATGCCGGCGCGGTTGATTGCCTTGAGATGGTTCATATCCCTGACTCCGTTTCGAATGGCTTGCCGTATTTCTCCCGCCGTAACACGTTCGCAACGGCAGACGATGGCCTCGTCCGGTGGAAGGTCTTCTTCGTAAACCATGGAGGGTTTGACTTCCTCTCTCTGGACCCGGATTCCTATGGCTTTTCCGGCCTTGTTCGCCTCCATTTCGATTTGGACCAGGAGGGTGCCCGGGAATTTTTTCTTGAAAGAGACGACCTTTTTCACCGGGTAATTGCCGAGGATATTCCCATTATCATCGGTCACCTCGATCTCCTGACCTTCCTCCACTGTTTCCCGCCAGATTTCATAGGGGAGGGTGACGGTCGGGTGATCCTGGTCCTTTCTGGAATCCACAAGCGTAATCGCCAACCCCGGGCAAACAGCCACACAGGAGAGACACCCCTTGCAGAGAGACAGGTCCGTGATGTACGGCAGCCCGGTAATCTTGTCTTCCCGGGTGCGGATGGCATGTTCCGGGCACACCGATATGCAAGGGTTGCAGGCGATTTCCTGGTAACAATGGAAAACGGGTATCACTCCGGATTGTTGCTCTGGAGGTTTTTCAGGTGAAACAGCCCCTGGTTTGGATTTCAGGATGGAGGCTTTTTCCTCCCATTCCCGGGGAATGGCTTCCGGGTAACGTTTCAGGGACTTGGCGATTTTAAGCCCCTCGATTTTTCCGGTGAACATGGCGGCGGAAGCCTCCGCGATTTCCTGGGCGTCTCCCGCCACAAAGACGTCCATGCCCCATTCCCTGGCTTTGAGGTAAAACTCGTTGACCTCGGTAAGACCCACCGCGATCAGCACCGTATCCGCTTGAAACGTCTTGTGCGATCCCGGGATGATGTTCCATTCCTTGTCCAGTTCTGCGATGGTAATGGCCTCCACGCGGTCTTCGCCGCGAGCCGCGACCACGGTATGGCTGGTATAGATGGGGACGCCCAACCGCTTGAGCTTGTCAGCGTGCACCTTGTAGCCGCCCACCTGGGGAAGGGCTTCCACAAGACCCACCACCCGGATACCGGCCTGGATGGCATGGTATCCGGCAATGAGTCCCACATTGCCCCCTCCGACGATGAAGACTTTCTCAGAAGTCTTTACCAGATCCCGGTTGACCAGGGTTTGGAAGGCACCGGCGCCGAAAATACCGGGCAGGGTATTGCCGGGAAAAGACAGCATTTTTTCCCGCGCTCCTGTGGCAACCAGGAGTTTTTTCGGCCGGATTTTCCGGTAGGTCTTCTCTGTCACAACGCCAACGATCCCATCTGAAAACACACCCACTGCAGTGGTGTTGAGCCAGGTGCGGACCGATGGGAACTCGGCCAAGGCATTCCCGAGGAGTGATGCGATTTCAAAACCGCGGGTCCCCGCGTGAGAATCTTCCACCGATCCGAAGAATTTGTGGGTTTGAAGGACCAGCTTTCCTCCGATTCTGTCCTTGTCATCAATGACGATGGTGTCTATTCCTAGTTTACCCAGCTCAAGAGCGGCAGAGAGCCCGGCAGGCCCGGCACCGATGATGAGGACCTCCACGTCGGTTTCAGGAACCGCGCGAGGTTTCACCGGGTCGTCTTCCGCGGGGAGTTCGGGTATTCCTTCCACGCTTTCAATCACCATTTCCGCACGCAGGGGAGTCATGCACGCCTTGACCGGGATCTTGTCGGCGATAACCAGACACTGGGAACATTGGCCGTTGGCGCAAAAGAGGCCCTGGGGGCTGCCGTCCTTGGGGTGATGGCCGAAGATGTGGATGTTGTTTGCGAAAAGGGCCGAGGAGATCATTTCGCCCGTGAGCCCTGATAATTTCTTGCCGTTCCAGAAAAAATGGACTTGCTCCCTTTGGGGAATATCCAGTATGGGGTGTTTCCTAATCCTTCTGTCTGCCATATTTTCTCATCCTTTTTGAGTTCAACTTCTTCTGTACTTTCCAGAATATAGGTCCTTCAGGGGTACAGGATATGCCTCTTTTTTTTCGGTTTCGAGTCTCCCAGGGGGCTGGTTATTCAGAAAAAAGGTGATATTCCGTCCAGGCCGGCATTATCATGCCCAGTTTTCGCTGCCAGGTCAAGACACATTGCAAGAGCATCCTCTCTTTCTAAGCTTTTTTGCCTTGGAGAAAGCATCTTTCAAGAATTTCCAGTTGCGGGGAAAAGAGATGCGAGGTACTATGCGAAGAAAATTGGACAGGAGAGCAGGTTCCCTGGTTGAGGCTTCAGGATTGAGCCTGCAACGTTCGAAGGAGGACCCATGAAGAGGCTGCCGAAAATCAATACTCCCTTGCCCGGTCCGCGGGCATCAAAACTCATAAAACTGGACGGGACGTATGTATCTCCTTCCTATACCCGGGGCTATCCCCTTGTGGCCAAGAAGGGAAGCGGTGCATGGGTGGAGGATGTGGACGGAAATTCATTTCTGGATTTCACGTCCGGCATCGCCGTCTGTGCCACAGGCCACTGCCATCCGGAGGTGGTGAAGGCCATTCAGCGCCAGGCGGAAAAACTCCTCCACATGTCGGGCACTGATTTTTATTATACCTCCCAGATAGAACTTGCGGAGAAGCTTGCGTTGCTGGCTCCAGGAAACGACGGGAAGCGGGTCTATTTCGGTAATTCGGGTGCGGAGGCCGTGGAAGCGGCCCTGAAACTTGCCCGCTGGAATACGAAACGGGAGCTCAATATCGCGTTTTTCGGGGCCTTTCACGGACGCACCATGGGTGCCTTGTCCCTGACTGCAAGCAAGGCGATCCAGAAAAAACACTATAATCCTCTGGTGCCGGGAATCACGCACATACCTTATGCCTATTGCTACCGTTGTCCGTATAATCTTGAATACCCGGGCTGCGATCTTGCGTGTGTGAAATGGGTTGAGGATACGCTTTTCAGGACCACCATACCACCGGAAGAAGTAGCGGCTATCTTTGTGGAACCCATTCAGGGAGAAGGGGGTTATATTGTCCCGCCGCCGGAGTTTCACAAAGAGCTCTCCGAAACAGCCAGAAAATACGGCATTCTCTATGTGGCAGATGAGGTGCAATCAGGAATGGGCCGGACCGGGAAGATGTTTGCCATGGAGCATTTCGGCGTGGACCCGGACATGATGACCCTGGCAAAGGGGATTGCGTCGGGGCTCCCGCTTGGGGCACTTGTTGCCAAATCGGACATCATGGAATGGGAGGCAGGGTCCCACGCATCCACCTTTGGGGGAAACCCGGTTTCGTGCCAGGCTGCCATGAAAACCATCGAACTGCTGGAACAAGGGCTGGTGGACAACGCCGCCACGCAGGGTGCCTATCTGATTGATGGATTGAAGACGCTCCAGAAGGAATGGGAGTGCATGGGCGATGTGCGCGGGAAAGGGCTCATGGTTGCCGTGGAACTGGTGAAGGACCGGGAAACCAAAAAGCCTGCCAGGGACTGGAGAAATGAAATTATTACCGCGGCATTCAGAAAAGGGCTGCTGCTTCTGGGATGCGGGGAAAACAGTATTCGTTTCTGCCCGGCACTCATCGTAAGTTCTCAGGAGATCGATACGTGCCTTTCCATTTTCGGGGAAGCCGTCAAAGAGGTGATAGAATCGTGATCAGTCCATTTCAACGAGCGTGCCCATGCCTTTCTTCTCGGCCCTGGCCAGCACGGCTGCCGCGGCCGCCGCGTCTTGGGCTGCCAGGCCGACTGATTTAAAAAAGGTTATTTCTTCATCGGTTTGCCGTCCAGGGTATCGCCCATTGACAATGTCACCCAACTCTGCGTCGATAGAGGCGTTGGGCTTGATGATATCGCCGGCTTCTGCAAGGCATGCTTCCCTGGAATCAACAATGACCCTGGCGCGTCTCACGGTGTTCTCATCAATTTCCTGCATATCAGGGGTAAAGGCCCCCACCCCGGTGACGTGGGCCCCGGGCTTCAGGTCATTCCCGTCAAAGAGCGGCATTGTGCTGGTGGTCGCCGCGAGGATGATATCGGCTTCCCGGACGGCCTCGGTGATTGCGGATGGGATATGGACCGCCGGGGCATGAGGCCATGTACGAATTTCGTCAGCAAGGTGTCTCGCTTTTTTTTCAGCTTGGTCTATCACAAATACTTCCTCTATGGAGCGAACGGCCATGACCCCGCGCAACTGGGATCGACCTTGAACGCCGGCCCCAAAGAGAACGACTCGCCGTGCACCCTTTCTGGAAAGCAGATCAGCGGCAAGCCCGCCCGCCGCTCCGGTGCGGATGGCGGTCAGGCTGTCTCCGTCCATGAAGGCCAGGGGCATGCCCGTGTCCGGATCAAGGACGGTGACCACCGCGGTAACAGTGGGCAAACCCGCTTCTGGATTTTTTCCGTATATGGAGACAATCTTAATGGCCAGATTTCTGCTCTCCCGGAGATAGGCGGGCATGAGAAGCGTTACCCCTTTTTCCGTGTGCAGGCGTGATCTGAGTGGGACTACGGCCTTGCCCGCGGAAAACTGTCCAAAAGCGGACGCCATGACTTGAATGGCGTCCTGCATGGGCAGGGCCGCCTTGATAGCATCGGCGGACAGAATTCTGATCTTCATACGACACCTCCTGATTTTTCAGGTGATATTTTGTTCCACTGCAGTCCAAAATAATTTTGTTATAGAAATAAAATCTTAAAATCGTTGTTTGAAAATCAGGTTTCTCTTTGAGACCCGGAAGCAGGGAACCGGCATATTCCCTCTGCTTCGTTCGCTCCGCCGTCCCTGGCTCCGCTCACTGCGGATCAGGCACTCAATATATTGAGTGCCTGATGACGCCGCTTCGGGAACATCCCGTTCCCCTGCTTTGCCAGAAACACCGATTTTGGACAAGAGTGATTTTGTTCGGATAGTAATGCCAAAAAAACCCCGTGATTGCAAGAGGCAAAGAGGGCATACGCAACGGGTTCAGACTCTATTTGCGTTGACAATACAAAGGGGTAATGATACTTTACCGGGAAAAACGCACCTGAGGAGGAGTGATTATGGCAGTAAAGAGATTACAGAATTACATCAATGGAGAATGGGTTGATTCCACGACCGATGAATTTGTCGAAATCATAAACCCTGCACGCGGAGAACTCCTGTGTGAATGTCCCATGTCCACGAGGGCTGAACTGGATTCCGCGATACAAGCGGCGCAGGAGGCGTATCCTGATTGGCGGAATACGCCGCCTGTGGCAAGGGCTCGATATCTCCACCGCCTGATCGAGCTCCTGGAGGATAACTTCAATGAGCTCAGTGTGGTGCAGACAACGGAACATGGAAAGACCATTGACGAATCGCGGGGGGAGACCAGGCGCGGAATTGAGATGGTGGAGGTAGCTTCAGGGATTCCAACCACCATGCAGGGCTTTAACCTGGAGGACATTGCCCACGGAATCGATGAATACGCGATCTACCAACCGCTCGGGGTTTTTTCGTGCATCGCGCCGTTTAATTTTCCGTTTATGGTCCCTTTGTGGTTTCTCCCGTTTGCTATTGCCTGCGGGAATACCTTTGTGGTGAAACCATCCCCGAGAACACCCATGAGCCAGTCCAAGCTGTTCGAGATGCTGGATGATGTCGGCTTGCCGCCCGGCGTGGTCAACATGGTCAATGGGGGGGCCGAGGTCGCTGATGGGTGCATGGAGCACCCGGACATGAAGGGAGTCACCTTTGTGGGCTCTACCCCGGTAGCAAGGCACATCTATAAGAAATGCGGAGAGACCGGGAAACGCGTTATCGCCCAGGCCGGGGCCAAGAACTTCATCGTCATCATGCCGGACGCGGAAATTGACAAGGCCATGGTAAGCCTGATCTCATCTTTTTTTGGCAATGCCGGGCAGCGCTGTTTGTCGGGAGCCAATCTCCTGGTCGTTGGCGATGACAAGACGTACAGAAACGTTGTGGATAAATTTGTGGAAGCGGCCGCGGCCATCAGGGTTGGGGACGGCCTTGACGAATCAGTCCAGATGGGTCCCATACAAAATATAGCATCAAAACAGAGGATCGTGGGGATGATTGAAAAGGGTCTCGAGGAGGGCGCAAAGCTGACCCTGGACGGGAGGAACCTCAACCTGGTCGGAGACCTTCCCGAAGACTGTTTTCTGAATCCTTCTGTTTTTGAAGACGTTACCCTGGACATGAGCCTGGCGCGGGAGGAAATCTTCGGTCCGGTTGCCAGTGTGCTTCGGGCTGGTGATTTGGATGAGGCTATCGACATGATCCATACGGTGCCGTTTGGGAACTCCTCGGCTATCTTTACCAATAACGGCAAATGGGCACGGCAGTTCCAGCACGATGTGATTGCCGGAAATGTGGGCATCAACGTGGGCATCGTGGCTCCCATGTCCTTTTTCCCTTTTGGTGGAATGAAGGATTCATTCTTCGGGATCCTGCACGGTCAGGGCAGGGACGTCGTTCGGTTTTTTACCGAATCTAAAATCGTGATTACAAGGTGGTTCTGATGAAACTGAATACCATGGCAGCAGTGATGAGCTTTGTCACCAAGTTAGAAGATGATTCCGCATCGTACTATGACGGCTGCGCGGAAAAGTATCCTGATTTGAAGGGTACCCTGCTTTCCTGGAGCAAAGAGAACAGGAAATTCGAAAAGAATGTAAAACGAACGTATTTCGGGGTTATTACGGATACCCTGGAATCCAATTATGCTTTTGAAGGACTGGACACGGACGACTATGCCTTTGAAACGGATGTTCCGGACGATACCTCCAAGGCCATTGAAAAGGCGCATGAAATAGAGGCCAAGATAAAGGCCTTCTATCTCAAGGCAGCTGAACTATCGGAGGGCCTGATGGCGGATATTCCAAGGCTCTTCAGAAAGATAGCAAAGAAAAGAGAAGATCGACATATTGGTGATTGATGAACGTTGTTCAGTCGATGAATAGTGCGAGCATGGCATTTGATGGTTCCATGCATAACTGACATTTTGAGCATCTACATCATTTCGCACTGAGGTGATCCTTGGTTGGATGTAAAGCTGCAACAATCAGAATTTTGTGGTTGATCTACAACCTTAATGAAAGGCATGTATAAATGTGGAAGACAGGCATCACGAAACTTGAACAAGATAAGATATTAATCCACGGGTATTCCCTTGTGGAACTCATGGGGTCTTGTTCATTTGGAGATGTGGTCTTGCTGATGGCCACAGGGAAAATGCCATATCTGCATCAAGGGAAATTAATGGAGGCAATATTAGTATCCTGCTGTGATCAAGGCCCACTTCCGCCATCAACCAACGCCACTCGGTTTGTTGCCTCATGCGGCGTTCCATTACAAGCAGCTGTGGCAGCAGGTATTCTAGGCTTTGGCGAATACCATGGCGGGGCTATTGAGAGTTGTGCGAGAATATTACAAGAAAGTGTTTCTTCGGTGAAACATGAGAGTGCTGAGGAGGTGGCTGCCCAGATTATCACAGAATTTTCAGATAAGAAAAAAAGGATCCCGGGATTTGGCCATGCCTATGCGGATGTGGATCCAAGAGCAGTGAAACTTTTAGATTTAGCGCGTAAAATGATTGCGCCCCACCCTCACATAGATCTTTTAGTAGCAACTGAGAAAAAATTGCAAAATGACAAAGGCCCACGATTGGCGGCAAATATTAATGGGGCAGTAGCAGCAGTCATTTCGGATTTGGATATTGATTGGAGAATGGGGAAAGGTATCTTTATTATTTCTCGGTCCCTGGGCCTTATTATGCATGCATTGGAAGAAATGAAACTGGGTAAGCCATACAAGAAACTTTCAATGGAGGCTGTTGAATACATAGGCCCCGAGGAAAGAGAAGTTCCTATGAGACTTGAACCTTCCTGATTTAGACATTTACGTCCATTCTCTATGCGCGTTTGAGATGCCCTATTACTTTACCTCCCTCCATCGTGAGTATATGGGTAATGCACGGGAGCATTTCTTCTTCACTGGTAGGAACATAGAGCAGGTTCGTTTTCGTGTGGCGACCGATCATATCGAG
>JAFDGR010000211.1 GCA_019309145.1 Deltaproteobacteria bacterium
GTTTTGTGAAAGATGAGGATGGCTTTAACAGCCTGATTCTGGAACGTATCTCAAACAAGGAGACCCTTGTCCTCGGGAATGGAGAAAAGGTGACGGGAAAGGCGCTCGCGGCTTTGCTCAAGAGCCTGATCCGGTTTTACGAAAATGTCACAAAATTATCTCGAATGGGATACAGTTCCCGGTTCATTGAATTCATCGTGCTCGAAGGAAAGGCTGACAGACGTCTTTACAAGGACTCCCAGTTTGTGGAGAAATTCGTAGAAGAACTCCACCAGAAAAAATTCCGCGTACAGGATCTTCACCGGGAGGAAGAAAGAGGAAACTATGAATTTCTGGTGACCGAGACGCTGAACGGTGGCCAAACCTTTACGGTCAACTGGGAATTTCTCTCTTCCCCGGAACTTCGGTACCTGATAAGCATGGCTGAAAAACTCAAGATGCTGTCAAAGGAAGGATGTCGCCTTGTTGAAGAAGACGGCTCCAAGGTTATTGAAAATCCCCAGGCTGTACTGGGAGAATTGCTGGAGAAAGGAAAAAAAGGGCTGAGTATCCAGCGGTACAAAGGTCTTGGAGAGATGAATCCAGGACAGTTGTGGCAGACCACCATGGATCCCGATAGGAGAACGCTGCTCAAAGTGGAAATTGAGGATGTGGTGGAAGCGGATGATATTTTTACGGTCCTGATGGGCGACAAGGTCGAACCCCGGAGGGAGTTTATCCAGAATAATGCGCTGCAGGTAACGGAATTAGACATATAGGGCCGAAGGCGCAAGGCTGCAGGTAAAAAGAAAAATCATACACATCGGCTCTGGCGTGGACATCGGCAGGGTTGTATTGGGGTTAGGAAATGGCAATTGATGTAATTTCAGAATCGGTCACCATCGAAGATGAGATGAAGAAATCTTATCTCGAGTATTCAATGAGTGTCATCGTGGGCCGGGCATTACCTGATATCCGCGACGGTCTGAAGCCTGTTCATCGGCGGATCCTCTATGGAATGCATGACCTCAGGAATTACTATAACCGGCCGTTCAAGAAGTCCGCGCGGGTCGTTGGAGACGTCATCGGCAAGTATCATCCCCACGGCGATGCGGCAGTCTATGACAGTATCGTGAGAATGGCGCAGGATTTTGCCATGCGCTACCCGCTGATAGACGGCCAGGGAAATTTCGGCTCGGTGGACGGGGACCCGCCTGCAGCCATGCGGTATACAGAAGTGCGCATGACAAGGCTCGCGCAGGACTTTCTTTCCGACATAGACAAAGAAACCGTGGACTTCATGCCCAACTACGATGGTTCTCTGATGGAGCCGGTGATTCTCCCCACGACCATCCCAAACCT
The DNA here is from genome assembly GCA_019309145.1 of Deltaproteobacteria bacterium. Taxonomy (GTDB): domain Bacteria; phylum Desulfobacterota; class DSM-4660; order Desulfatiglandales; family Desulfatiglandaceae; genus B46-G9. Next base: position 1,342 of record JAFDGR010000211.1, read on the forward strand.
CTTGATCAACGGGGCAGCGGGAATTGCGGTGGGGATGGCAACGAATATCCCCCCGCACAATCTGGGCGAGATATGCGATGCGGTGATCAAGATTATCGATGAGCCGGAAACGGATGTTGAAACACTCATCGGAATCGTTCCCGGTCCTGACTTTCCGACCGCTGGTTTCATTCTTGGGCGGAGAGGTATTCGGGAGGCGTACAGGACGGGCAGAGGGATCATCAAGATCAGGGCCAGGGCCTTCGTGGAAAAGATCGGGCAGAATCGTGAGCGTATTGTCATCTCAGAAATCCCCTACCAGGTGAACAAGGCAAAACTCCTGGAGAAGATCGCTTCCCTGGTCAAGGAGAAAAAGATCGAGGGCATATCCGATATACGGGATGAATCCGACAGGGACGGGATGCGCGTCGTGGTGGATGTGAAGCGGGACGGCAGACCCTTAGTGATCCTCAATCGCCTTTACAAGTTTACCCAGATGGAGGTTTCTCTCGGTATCATCCTCCTGGCCATTGTGAACGGGCGTCCTCAGGTCCTGACCCTCAAGGAAATCCTGGAACACTTTGTTTCCCATCGCCGCGAGATGATTATCCGCAGGACCATCTATGATCTCAAGAAGGCAGAAGAAAGGGCTCATATCCTGGAGGGACTCAAGAAAGCCCTTGATTTCCTCGATGAGATCATTGAACTCATCCGGTCTTCAACTGATCCGAAAGAGGCGAAATCCCGGCTCATGGCTGATTTCGACTTTTCCGATGTCCAGGCCCAGGCGATTCTCGATATGCGTCTCCAGAGACTCACGGGACTGGAAAGGGAGAAAATCAATGCGGAATACCAGGATTTGATCAAGAATATTGCCCGCTTCAAGGCAATTCTCGAGAGCGATGCCATGGTCCTCCAGATTATCAAGGAAGAGATTGAAGAAATCAGAGAGAGATACGGGGATGAGCGGAGGACGGAAATCCTGGAAGATGCCGGTGAGATTGATGTGGAAGATCTCATCGCGGACGAGGATATGGTGGTCACCATGAGTCACCAGGGGTATATCAAGAGAAATCCCATAAGCCTCTACCGCGCCCAGCGAAGAGGTGGAAAAGGAATGACCGGCGTCAAGCCCAAGGCGGAAGACTTCGTGGAAGATCTTTTCGTGGCCTCTTCCCACGATTACTTCCTGTTTTTCACAAACCTTGGCAGGGTATACTGGAAAAAAGTGCATGAAATTCCCGAGGCGGGCCGCATGTCCAGGGGCAAAGCCATTGTGAACCTCCTGGAACTCCGCCGGGGAGAAAAGGTTGCCACCACCCTCGCCGTGAAAGATTTTCAGGAGGGGAAATATGTGGTCATGGCCACGAAGAACGGTCTGGTCAAGAAGACCGAAATCCTTTCTTACAGCCGACCGAGAGCCGGGGGAATTGTTGCCATAAAGATCAGGGAGGGAGATGAACTCATCGGCGTGCGGGTCACCAACGGGGAGCAGGATATCTTTCTGACGACGCGACGGGGAAAATCAATCCGGTTCAATGAGTCTGCATTGCGGGGCATGGGACGGGTCGCGAGCGGGAACATCGGTGTCAGGATGGAACCGGGTGACGAGGTGGTGGGTATGGAGGCCCTGCAGGAAGGGGCGACCATCCTGACGGTTACGGAAAACGGATATGGAAAACGGACCCGCACCGACGAATACAGGCGACAGGGACGCGGTGGAAAGGGGATATTGACGATCAAGACATCCGTCCGGAACGGTTCGGTGGTCTCTTCCTACCAGGTTGCCCAGACTGATCAGCTTATGATCATTACGGGGCACGGAAAGATTATCCGTCTCAGGGTAGGGGACATATCGATTATTGGAAGGAACACCCAGGGCGTGAAATTGATCAACCTGGGTGAGGGAGAAAAAGTGGTCGGTGTGGCCAAGCTCATGGAGGAGTAAGAAAAAGCGGGTTCGGAAAGAGGGAAACAGGTCGTGGAAAATAATATCAGCAGGATAGGGGTCATCGGAGCGGGAAGCTGGGGAACCGCCCTGGCAAATCTCCTTGCTGAGAAGGGCATGGATGTTGCCCTGTGGGTGCGGGAGGAAGAGGTTTATGATCAAATCGTGCGCGAGCACGTGAATAACCTGTTTTTACCCGGCATTTCCCTATCGAGTCACCTGACCCCGGTCCAGTCTTTTGAGGAGGCATTGTCCGGGAAGGAATTGGTCCTGATCGTCGTACCATCCCACGTCTTTCGGAAAGTGCTGGAGGGCCTTCGACCGCACCTCCGGGACGGGATGCATGTGATGGCCGCCACAAAGGGCATTGAAAATGAGACCGGCATGATCATGTCCCAGGTAGCCGAGAGCGTATTGCCTGCATCGTTTATGAAAACGTATGGTTGTCTTTCGGGGCCGAGTTTTGCCCAGGAAGTCTCTGCTGGATATCCCACCGCGGTTACCATCGCGTGCAATGACATGGAACATGCGGCGAGTCTGCAGCGCCTCTTTACCACGTCCTCTTTCAGGGTGTATGCCTCCCAAGACCTTACAGGACTCCAGTTGGGAGGGGCCTTGAAAAATGTCATTGCCATCGCGGCAGGGGCGTCTGACGGTTTGGACTTTGGGCACAATGCCCGTGCCGCACTCATCACGAGGGGCCTGGCCGAAATTACGCGCCTGGGTGTTGCCATGGGCGCAAATCCCCATACCTTCGCCGGCCTTGGAGGCATGGGAGATCTTGTGCTTACCTGCACGGGAGATCTCAGCCGGAACAGGACCGTGGGTTTCAAGATCGGAAAAGGGATGAAACTGGAGGAGATCACCAGTGGAATGAAAATGGTCGCGGAAGGGATCAGGACCACCAGATCGGCCTATGAGCTCTCAAAAAAGGTGGGTGTGGACATGCCCATCACCACAGAGATTTACGAGGTTCTCTATAACGGAAAGGATCCCAAGGATGCGGTGAGGGATTTAATGACCAGGGAACCGAAGGTCGAGCTTGAGCATTAAAAGGCGATGCCTGTATTCTCAAAATACCTGTATAAGGAATTTTTCAAGCTTCTCCTCTTGAGCCTGTTTGCATTTATTGCCATCTATATCATGGTCCATTTTTTCGGCAAGGTGGATAACTTCATTGAAGCCCGGGTGCCGAGAGCGGTGATCATTCAGTACCTCCTTTATCTCCTTCCTTTTATCGTCGTGCAAATGCTGCCGCCCGCGATCCTGATAGCGGTTATTATCATGTTCAGCCTCATGAGAAAGAATAATGAAATCATGGCGCTCAAGGCCTGCGGCATCAAGGTGTTTGACTTTATGAGCCCGGTGTTTGTACTCGGGTTTCTTCTTTCTCTTACGCTTTTTGTTTTTTCCGAATCAATTGTTCCCTATGCAAGCGCCCGGGCGAATGGGCTCTGGCGGGTATACGTGGAGAAAAAAAGCGGGGAAAGGACCTATGGGCGGGATCATATCTGGTACAAGTCGAAAAATGCCATCTATTGGATCGCGAGATTTGATCCCGGGAAAAATGCCATGTATGGGCCAACTTTTTACTTCTTTGATCCGGCCTTTCATTTATTGAAAAGAATAGACGGCAAGGTGGCGGTATGGAAGGGCCATGCCTGGGAAGTGAGGAACGGAATAACGCTCACTGGAGACAGGGAGGGTGGATATGCGCTCAGCCGGTTCAAGAAGATTTATCTGAAAATACCGGAGCAACCAGAGACCTTCGCCCAGGAAGAGCGGCAGCCGGAAGAGATGGGGTACTGGCAACTCAAGCGGTTTGCCGAGAAAGTCCAGGATGAAGGATATGATGCATCGCGTTATTTCGTGGACCTCAACATAAAACTTTCTTTCCCGTTTATCGTCTTTATTATGGTGCTTCTCGGGGCCCCCATCGCCCTTCTGCAGAACAGGGGGGGGACCCCAGTGTCCATAGCTGCGGGAGTGGTCGCCTGTTTTTGTTATCTCGTTGTTCTGGGGCTGTCAAGGTCCCTGGGCCTTGCGGGGATTCTCCCGCCAGTCCTCTCTGCCTGGTTGGCCAATGGTATTTTTTTCTTCCTGGGATCCTTCCTGATCCTGAAGCTCGACCAATAAAAAGCGGAGACCACTCGGGTGACCTGGCTACTTTTCTGCCTGCTTTAACACGACGAAGAGCGTGCCCTCTCCGCGTTTGATGAGGAGCAGGACGCCACCGCTTTTTGTCGATTGCTGTATGGCCCTGTTGTAATCGCCGAGATCCTTGATTTCCCTGCGATCAACTTCTTTGATGATATCCCCGGGCCTGAGTCCCGCTTCAGCGGCCGGACTCCCGGGTTTCACTCCCGAGATAACCACCCCCTCTTCATCCGGGTTCAAGTTCAAATGACGGGCGAGATCAGGGGTGATCTCTTGGACGGTCAGGCCCCACACACTGGCTTTTTCCGGCGAGAGGGCCTCTTGGCTTTGCGGCATGGTGCCAATCTGCACTTGGAGACTTTTTTCCTTTCCATCCCTGATAATCTCAATGGAAACATTGGTCTTGGGTCGCGTTGCCGCCACCATACGGGAAAGCATGTGAGACTCCTTTACCTCTTTTCCATTGAATCG
>JAFDGR010000212.1 GCA_019309145.1 Deltaproteobacteria bacterium
CAGAACCTGACGAAGAGACCAGGATCCTGATGGACCTTCTCTCAGATGGGGAGGAAAGCTCCACGTTTTCTCTTTATGAACCAGATCCGGATTACGCAAAACTCCTGGATCTCATTTTTGAAAACGACCGGACTATTTCCTGGTGGTAATGGGTGGGACCGAGGCACTGAAGAACGTGCCGCGCCCTGAAATCTTGTACTCCTTCACCGCGGCAGGAACAAGGAATGACATTCCCTTACGGTACTGTACCCGTTGAGCACCGGTGCCGTCCGTTATCTCCCCTTTCCCTTCTGTGCAAAGGAGTATCTCAACACCATCCCGGGAGCTCATTTCACCGGTTTTTTCTTCTTGCACAAGGATCCTGCTGAGCAGAAATTCTTCAGCCGGAGCAGTGTATACCTCCCTTCCTCCTGATACCCCAACCGCCTGGAGAACTTGAGGAATGCCCGCCGTGAACCGGGCAATTTTGAGGAGTTCAGGGACGTCCACATGTTTTTTGGTCAAGCCTGCCCTGATCACATTGTCTGAATTCGCCATCAGCTCAATTCCTACCCCCTTGAGATAGGCGTGGAGTTCTCCTGCCGGCAGGAAAAGCGCCTCACCTGGACGAAGCCGAACCAGGTTCAGAAGCAGGGGAGACAGGACACCCGCATCTGCCGGATAGGCTTTCTCCAGCGCAACGACCCACCCGAATGCAGGATCATTTTCTGCAAGATCAGTTGCCCGTTTGGCCGCACCAGCCGCAATCTCGGCCATTGCCTGCTTTTCCATGCTCATGAGCGCTCCGAAAAAACGCATCAATCCCTGCTCGTCAGGTTCCCGCGCCAACAGATCAATCAAACCATCGAGGAGGCCCGAGGACACTTTCTTCAACAGCGCAATGATCTCATCAATTTTCCTGAAGCCCTTCAAGGCATCAAAGGGATCAAGCGCGCAGATGATTTCCGGCTTGTGGTTCCCGTCGCGGTAATTCCGTTCCGGTGATCCCAGGGATATACCCAATTGTGTTTCCTTCTTAAATCCCTCTCTTGCCTGTTCAAGATCTGGATGGACCTGGATGGAAAGAGGGTTTTCAGCAGCCAGCACCTTGAAGAGAAATGGAAGTTGGTTTTCAAACCGCCGGGCCGTGTCCTTGCCCAGGATCGTCTCAGGGGAAGACCGGATCACTTCCTCGAGGGAGATCCATTTCCCTTCCATGAGAACCGCTGAAGGGGCCTTGGGATGCGCACCCATCCACATTTCAGCCATGGGCTTCTGCTCTGGATTCGGCATTCCGAGAAGATCCGGAATGGCGCTCCTCGAACCCCAGGCATACTCCATGATGGGGTTCTGCATTCTCGTGATAGTCCTCAACACCTTCTCCCTTTCCCTCTTCTCATTGTATTTTTTTGCCGCAGACACACGCAGATATACGCAGACTTTTTCTCTGCCGACATCGGCAGAGAAAAAAGAGTCAGCGCTTCGCGCAGAAAAATTTTACGCCCCGTCCACTTTAGCTTCCTGTCATTCCGGCGAAAGCCGAAATCCATCCTATTCGAACAATTACAAGCGGTCTGGACTTTTGACCCTTCTCCTTTTTCCCATCTTCTATGAGCTATCAGGTCTTTCGCCTCACATCCTCAAACCCATCAAAGATGGGCACTCCTTCCCTCCTAACGCTCACGCCTCCTCGCCGAGAAAATCCTTTATCACTCCAAGCAGGTCCCCTTCGTACCCCCCGTAAAAGTGATCCGCTCCTTCTATGATCCTGAATTCTGCTTCCGGATTCCACGCTTCGATCATTTCACGGATCATGACAGGCGGTGCGATATCATCAAGGGAACCGGAAACAACTATCCCGATTTTCGGAGTGAATCCCAGGGCTGAGAAATCCAGAAAGGCCACCGGCGGTGAAACCATGTTCAGCCGCCTTATTTCGGGATATTGATCCCGACCCATTGCATTTACCCATGCTCCGAATGAATACCCGGCCAGATCCACATCATGACATCCCAGGGAGACCAGGTGATCAAGGGCCGCCTTCACATCCTTCTGTTCTTCGCGGCCATCGTCGTACCCGCCTTCACTGGCGCCAACACCCCTGAAATTAAACCGAAGCGTCGTATACCCGGCATCCTGATAGGCCCGGACAATTGTTGCCACCACGTTGTTCCACATATCTCCGCCATAAAGGGGATGCGGGTGCGTCACGACCGCACCCTTGCTCCCGTCAGCGCGGGCAAGAAGCCCCTCCAGGACCAGATCCCCTGATTGAAAATGAATCTTTTCCTCTGTCAGCAATGCACGTCTCCTGGCTCAACCCCATTGATTCATCGCTTCTCCCGCTTCCAGATCCCCCAGCCTCCTCGCTTTCCAGCCTCCCCACTTCTCTTGGGAGTTTGTGTAATTAGTCAACAACGTCCCCCTTTTGGATTTTGAAGAAGGATTCATCGAACTCGGGTTTCCCTTCGTATTTCCGCATGAAAAATCCCGGCAACATATCTATCTGCTCAAGGAGAGTGGAACTGAGAGAAATACCCGCCTTCTGGAATGCTTCCACGATCTTCTTGGGCGAGGGGGGGCATCCCTTCACCGCGATCATCTCCTGGATGTCGGGGTTGTCTTTGTTGGCCTGGTACATGCATTTTCCTAGAAGTATGGTCTTCTTTTTCCCGGGAGTTGGTTTCATAATCTTCCCGGTGAGCACTTCCACATCATCCCATGCCTTTCCCCCCCAAGCCTGGGCGATCCCCACCAGGACCGGGCCGTTCACGAGCGAGCAATAGGTGCACATGGTAAGATCATACTTCCAATACGACAGCCCCTCAATGCCCATGCGTTTCATGGGAAGAGGAAGACTTCCATCCTCGGTATAGGGAAATTCATATTGATGGCGTGAGGCCACATCTGCAATCCTTTCTCCCGCTATTTCCACGTCCGAAAGATCAAGGGGACGGCCTTGCAAACGGGCCGCGTGGACAAGATACGGAACGTCTCCTGTATCGTACCCGAGGATCCTGGCACCGACCAGGTCTGCAGAGAGCATATCCGGAGAGGCAACCAGCACATTGCTCCTCCGCACTTTCCCATCAAATCCCGGACCCCGTTCAGTGGTATAGATCCCGTCAAGGATGGTAAGACAGGGTGGGATGACCTTCAGATACCTGGAGATCATGAAATTGAGATCCTTTACCGGGTCCGGGCTATGGCATTTCTTCCGCGAGTTGATATCAATGGTGCCTTTTATATTCTTGATCCCGAGGCTGACCACGGTCTGCGCATGGGTCTTGAGCACCGGCAGATCCACGAGGAAATCAGAATGGAGAAAATCCGTATTGAAATGCAGCGATATCCCATCTCCCAGGTCCTGTTTTTCAAAGGGTCGCTCGTGGACATTGACGTACTCGACACCATAGCGTTTTTTCAGCACGGGATAGCCGAGGCTTTCAAACGCGTGGTGTGGTGTTTCCGTATCTTTGGGGTCGAAGGTGACCATTCCCTCCCCGATGGTTATGTTCTCAATACCATGCTCCTTGAGCAGGATAACCACGTCTTCGACCACCCGGGAGGTAGTGATGACGCCCCACTTGGGGAACGGAACTGATTTCGTCCAGAAAACAATATTGGGTTTGATGAACACTCGTGCGCTCCTTGGTAAGTGATCAAGCCCACGGCACAAATCAACCGCCTTCTTCACAGAATCAAGCGGCCGCTCATAACGAACAATGGATACACGCTTTTTCACTTCATCAGTTTCCATACTATTCTCCTGTTCTTTGCCATCCTGTTTCACTTCCCCAGCCGCTCAAATAATGCCAGCATTTCCTGCTTCATTCCTTCCGGGACCTCTTCCAGCTTTTCCTTGGGCAAGAGAACAAACTCGCCGGCAGCACGTGCGAGCAGATGTCCATTTCCATCCACGATACCCGCCTTCGCCTTCACCTTCTCTGTACCGGCCGTATATGAATTCCCTGCAATAGACCCTCTCACGATGAGCGGTTTCCCAACCGGCACCGGCCTCACGTACTTGATGTCCATCTTTCGCGTCACGAAAAAACTCCTCTTGAAATAGAGCACAGTCCATGACATTACTTCGTCCAGCATGGTGGATATGATCCCGCCGTGGGCGATGTTCTCCCATCCCACATGATACTCCCCGAGGGTAATATCGGAACAGATACTGTCGCCCAGGCGATAGAAGTTCATCTGCAGACCAATAGGATTGGCCGTGCCGCACGCAAAACAGGTATGCCCATCCACTTTTTCAATGGGAATTTTTTTGTTTTCTTCCACCATGCACCTTTCTCCCGCCAGCAAGAATAGTGTACCACGTCATTTCATGCTCCCATTCCCGTATTACAGGAATTTCATACTTTCTCAAATCCTGCTGCACCTGCCGTGCCTGACTGCGCATGAGACCGGAAATGATAACCCGAGGGACCTGCCTGAAACGATCTTTCTCCAGAAGCTCTTTAATCACCTCATAGTGGATATTTGCGATGACAAGGTCGGCTTTTTCACGCACAACTTCCAGGGCATTTTTTTCCATGACCTCAACCACCTGCCCGAGACGGTTGAGCATCACATTCTTCAGCGCAGTTTGGGCACAGAGGGGGTTTAAATCCACGGCGAGTACCTGTTCCGCCCCGAGCAGTCCCGATGCCACAGCCAAAATGCCAGTCCCGGTGCCCAAATCCAACACCCGTTTGAATGCAAAACCTTTTCGAACAAAAGACAAGGCCCGGAGGCAATCTCTCGTGGTCGGGTGCAGGCCATTTCCGAAAACCACTCCGGGATCCAGGATGATCCTTTTTCCCCCTTCTGCAGCCACGTCCGAACCCCAGGGTGGGACGATAAAAAATTCACTCACAGTGATTGGTTCAAGCGTCCCGCCCTGCCACTGCTCGTAGGACATCTCATACTGTTCAAGCAGTTCAAGATCACCGCGGATTTCAAGGAGATGCGCCACCAAATCATACGCGGGTTCGGAAAAAAAAAGGAAACAAGTACCGTCTTCCACCCAGTTGCCGAGGAACCCTTTCCCCAGCATTTTCTCTTCTTCTCTTTTGATCAAACCACGGAGAAAATAGATATAAAGATTCTCATAAGGACAACGCGCTTTCATATCCTCCCCCCATATGCGCCTTTTCAACCAAAGTCAAGAGAGGGATACGTAAAAAAAAGCCCCTCCAACATGCATGAAGGGGCTTTTGAAGTAAATTCGGCGGCGTCCTACTCTCCCACGCAGTCCCCCGCGCAGTACCATCGGCGCTGAAGAGCTTAACTGCCGTGTTCGGGATGGGAACGGGTGTCTCCTCTTCGCTATAGCCACCGAAAACTGTAAAAAACTTGGCTCCGCGGGTTTAAAGTTCCGGGGTTCACCGTTCAGGGTTACATGGTAAATCAAAAAACCAATAACCGTGAACTTTGAACCGTGAACCTGATAACCTCCGTAGCCTTAAAAATATAAAACTGAAAATACAGGGAATGCAAAAAAGGATGACTTCTCTAAATTTCTCTCCAACACAATAAAATGAAAAAGATATGGCCAAGCCTCACGACCTATTAGTACCAGTTAGCTTCATGTGTTACCACACTTCCACACCTGGCCTATCAACCTTGTCATCTACAAGGGGTCTTCAGCCACCTGACGAATCAGGTGAAGGGATATCTTATCTTGAGGTTGGCTTCCCGCTTAGATGCTTTCAGCGGTTATCCATTCCGAACATAGCTACCCAGCTATGCCGCTGGCGCGACAACTGGTACACCAGAGGTTCGTCCATCCCGGTCCTCTCGTACTAAGGAAAGATCCTCTCAAATATCCTACGCCCACGAAAGATAGGGACCGAACTGTCTCACGACGTTCTAAACCCAGCTCACGTACCGCTTTAATTGGCGAACAGCCAAACCCTTGGG
>JAFDGR010000029.1 GCA_019309145.1 Deltaproteobacteria bacterium
GATTTTAATGCCGTTTGCAACAAAAAGCAGAAACTCCCGCGAAAATCTTTCGTGGACGCACTGTTGCGGATGGTCGGGTGATCAAACAGTGCACTATTTCGGTGAAACTTCAGCAACAGAATTGTGGGGACATCATAGTATTCTGGAGATAATAAAGCCGGGAGCAATTTTTCCGTCCAGCCCGGTCAACGCCTCTTATGTGAGTAATGGTACTTTGCTATACGCATGTCAACTCCAATCGAGAACGGGGGAACGATGGAAAACGAAACAAATTCAACAGACCAGACACCCGGTTCAGCCATAGAGATACCAAGGCCATACAAACTGGCTTGGGGTATAACTGGTGCAGGAGATCTGATAACCGAGGTCTTCGAAGCCATGAAGGATTTAAAAAAAAACGGCAACTTTAAGATAACTGCTATTTTATCAAAAGCTGCGGTTAAAGTGATCAAGGCATATCGTTTGTGGAACATATTGCCAACCATTGCGGATAAAATTCTGGTCGAAAAAGATGCAAACACACCGTTCATAGTTGGTTCCCTGCAAACACGGAAATTTGATGCTCTTCTGGTTGCACCGACGACAGGCAACAGTGTTGCAAAAATAGCCCATGGAATTGCAGATACCTTAATAACCAATGCCGTGGCAATGACAACCAGAACCAAAACGCAAGTATTCATTCTTCCTGTGGAAAAAGAAGGAAAAGAGGTCAATACAACGCTGCCCGATGGGAGCAAGTTAGAATTGTTTACCCGTGATCTGGACGCTCAAAACACTGCAAAGCTTCGAAAAATAAAAGGCATCTCAGTGTTGGATGCACCAGAAGACATAAAAAAGCTCATAGTGAGTCGGTAAAGGTGCCTGTGCAAAAAACGCTCGAGAAGGGAAATGACTTTAGGTGTGCTGGAAGTATGTCGTGGAAATCAGCGCTCGTAACGCAGCTATCATTGACTGGCTCGGCGTGAGTTTGTCTAAGCCACGGACGGATACACTTCCTAAAAAAATGTATGCTGCGGCCAATCTTCGATTGACAGAGTCTGTCTTGTTATAAATGAGTTGAGATTGCGGAATGTATTGTTCAAGAGGACAAACAGTTTGCGATATCTAAAAATTACCAGGAGGCAAACTCCATGAAGGTTCGCATTGCGGCGTCAAGTCGTCTGCATCTTGGTTTTATGGATTTAAGCGGCAGTTTGGGTAGACTCTATGGTAGTATCGGGGTTGCACTATCAAAACCCAGAACCGAGATCGCGGTAAAGACTAACAGTCATCTTATCATCCAAAACGTATCCAAAGATAGGAAGCGGAAGGTATTCAATTTTGTTAAGGCGTTTTCAAAATATCACGGAATTGACCCGAATGTGACAATTCGGGTGAACAAAAGTATTCCTGAACACAAAGGATTGGGATCGGGCACTCAACTGGCTCTGAGCATATCTACCGCCCTGGCACACATTTACGGTATTAAGACCGACACTCATGATCTTTCAGTAATTATGGGTAGAGGAATGAGATCCAGTATCGGCATTTGGGGTTTTGAACATGGCGGTTTAATCGTTGATTCGGGAAAAATGAGACTAAAAGACGGTAGTTTCGATGCAAGACCGCCCAAGGCTGTTGCTAGGTACGATTTCCCCGATGAATGGAAGTTTGTAATCGTTGTTCCTGAAGAGAAACATGGCCTCTCCGGAGAACAAGAGAAAACAGCCATCGGGTTTGTCCATCCTTCAAAAAAAAAAATATCCGAGGAAATATGCAGGTTGGTAATGATGAAATTTCTGCCGTCGCTCATTGAAAAGGACATAGAAGAATTCGGCAGCGCCTTATCGGAGATCGACCGCAGGACAGGCTTGTTTTTTTCGCCTGTTCAGGGGGGGATTTACTGTGAAAAAGGATCCTATAAAATCATCGATCATTTATTTGTTTCAGGTGCTTACGGCGCAGGACAAAGTTCTTGGGGACCGGCCTTATACGGCCTGACCTTAAAGTCGGAATCTGATGATGTTGCGAATTGCATGACGGAGTTTCTGGAGAGAAATAAAATCAAAGGGAACGTCTTTATTTCCTCCGGCCATAACAGAGGGGCGGAAGTAGAAATATTGCGGTCTTAAAATTTATACGGCATGAAGGAGGTTCGTTCACACCGCTTGATACTATCATGAACGGTTAGGTGGGGCAGACCCCGTTGCCGCGGCAACGTAGCGCGCTGGATGATTTGAACCCTTAATTCTTAGGAGATAAAGCCCAATGAAAAAAATATTAATCCAACTGGATAGCGACAAGTTCGCCAGTGTTTTTGATACTATCACCGCCTATGATGCAGGTGTGGACCGCGTCCTTCAATATGGCGGTGTAACAACGGAAGAAGTTCGCAATCTTGTATACGGAGCGATGTTTACACGCGCCGGAGACGCTCTTCAAAACTCATCCGTATTCGTTGGCGGCTCTGATGTGTCATATGGCGAAGAGATAATGAAAGCGGTTGTTGAGTCTTTTTTTGGTCCGGTGCGCGTATCAGTGATGATAGATACCAACGGTTGCAACACAACTGCCGTTGCAGCTGTGAGAAAAATCGTTTCAGTCGGCGGGATCAAGGGACAAAAGGCAGTCGTCATGGGCGGCACCGGCCCGGTCGGCATGCGTGCAGCGGCGTTGATGGCCGGAGAAGGCGCTGAGGTGTTGCTTACTTCTCGCAGCCAACAACGATCTGAAAAAGTCTGCGCCTCGATCAAAGAACGCTTTGGGGTTGAGGTCAGTCCGGCAGAAGTTCAGAGCTTTGAGGACATCAAAGGTATCCTTGATGGTGCTTATACGGTCCTTTGCTCCGGTGCGGCCGGTATCACGCTGCTACCCGAGTCCGTTTGGGTCGAGCATCCCACGCTTCGCGTCTTGGCAGATGTTAATGCTGTGCCACCTCTGGGTATTGAAAAAATAAAACCCCACTGGGACTGGAAAGAAAAGGGCAGGAAAATTATTTTTGGCGCTCTGGGCATCGGCGGTTTAAAAATGAAAATCCATCGGAGTTGTCTGTCTCGTCTTTTTAAACAAAACGATCTTGTACTTGATGCCGAAGAGATATACAAGATTGCCAAGACAATGCATAATAAATGATCCCTTTAATCCTCGGGCTGAGCACCCGTGCCATAGCCGAATCAGCGGTGCGCGGCGGCAATAACGTTTTCACCCTCGATTACTTCGGTGACCGGGATCAGAGGGCTCTGGTGAAAAACCATTCCCTTTCCAGGGACTATCGACTCCCGTTTAGCGCGGAAAGTCTGCTCAAGGCCAGTAGCGACCTGAAATTCGATGCGGTGCTTTATACATCCAATCTGGAAAACCACCCTAAAGTGGTGGGGGAGCTCGCGGATCGTGCAGACGTGTTAGGTAACGGCCCCGGGGTTCTTCGCCGAGTTCGTGATTGGGCCACGCTCAGAGAATTTTGCCGTCAAAGATCGATTCCACACCCGCCGACATTGTTACCCGGAGAGGAGAAACTGGCGACTTCGAAATTCAACTGGCTTCGCAAACCCGCCTGCGGAGGGGGAGGATCCGGCATACGGCCCTGGGACGGGCGGCGGTTGAATCGTAACTTTGTCCTACAGGCCTATGTGGACGGGTTGCCCGCTTCCGCTGCCTTCGTGGCTGATGGAAAAAAAGGGGTTGTCATCGGGTTAACCCGTCAGCTTATCGGACATCATGAATTCGGCGCTACCGGTTATTGCTGGTGCGGTAACATTCTGCCACTACCCATGGAATGCGACAAAAGCCGATGCGTCCTTGACGGGGTGGCAAAGATGGTTAGCCTTTTAACCCGGCATTTCGGATTAAAAGGCGTTGGTGGGATCGATATTATCATATCCGATGGGCCGGACGGTCGGCCGCGTCCTTTTCTGGTGGAGATTAATCCACGTTATACAGCCTCGATGGAATTAATTGAGTGGGGTTATGGACTCAATATCTATTCCTTACACTTAGATGCCGTTAACGGATACTTGCCGGAATTCTCTCTGACCGGACACCTGGATGGACCTTTTTTTGGAAAAGCAATCGTGTTTGCCCGCAACTCTATTACAATCCCTGATACCGGAGGATGGTCTGAGAGGGGTTGGAGAGATATCCCTTTTCCGAGTGATGAGGTCAGAAAAGGCCGACCTGTCTGTACGGTATTTGCCGGAGGCAATACGCACAATGAATGTTTGACGAATCTGCTCATAAACGATGCGAACGTAAGACGGAAAACCGGCGACACAAAAGAGGGAATGTGAATGGAAGATTTTTTTACTTTAATCACGGGGCGCACCAAGGGCCAGGCCCATGGCCTGCACATAGGTGCCGGTTCGCCAGCCCACTTAGAAGCCACATCATTTATCGAAATCTGCTCAGAGGACATGACCCGTTTGGGGATAAAAAATGGACAGATTGTCCGCCTTCGTTCAGATACAGGACTGGTGGAAGCGCCGGCCCGTACCGGAAGTCTTCCCTCCGGCCTTGTGTTCATTCCGATGGGGCCGACCGCAAATGCTCTTGTTGGAACAGATACCTTCGGCACCGGAATGCCTCTCTTTAAGGGCCAACGTGTAAAATTGGAACGGATATGAGCGCATTAATTGAAAACGTTACTTGCAAATTTTGCGGTTGTCTGTGTGACGATATTACAATCGAGGTAGAGGGCGATCGTATCCTCAAGGCCAAAAGGGCTTGCCCCAATGGCCGAGGCATGTTTTTGAATTATGATTCCACCTATCGAAAACCCTTGGTTGATGGACAAGTAGTGGGATGGGATGAGGCTGTCTCAGCGACGGTCGACATTCTGAACGAGGCGGACAGCCCCCTCATATATGGTCTGAGTTCAACCAGCACCGAGGCCCAACGGAAAGTGGTGGAACTGGCTGACCGACTTGGTGCAATCATCGATTCCACCTCCTCTGTATGCCATTTCCCCACAAGTTTGGCAGTTCAAACGGTGGGAGAGGCCACCTGCACATTAGGTGAGGTCAAAGATAGAGCTGATCTGTTGATCTTCTGGGGCTGCAATCCGCTGGTCTCGCATATACGTCATTTCAGCCGCTACTCGGCCAATGCCAAGGGTATGCTCACTCCAAACGGACGTAAGGATAGAACTGTGGTGGTGGTCGATGTCCGTCCAACTCAGACCGCGAAGACAGCCGACCGTTTTCTACAGATCGAGCCCGGAAGCGATTATGAAGTATTGACCTCGCTGCGGGTCCTGGTTCAAGGCAAAAACATAGAACATGGCGTGGGCGGTCTATCTTCGGAGCAGCTTCAGGAATTGGCCCATATGATGAAAACGTGCCGTTACGGGGTGGCCTTTTTCGGAATGGGCCTGACCATGACGCCGGGGCGCAATTATAACGTGGCCGAGCTCTTTACACTATGCGCTGAACTTAACCGCTACAACCGGTTTTCGGTGGTGCCCATGAGAGGACACGGCAATGTGGCCGGGGCGGATCAAGTGCTCACATGGTTGAGCGGCTACCCTACCGCGGTCAGCTTCGCTCGCGGATATCCTCAGTTCGGGCCGGGTGAATTTACGACCGTGGATATCCTGTCCAGAGGTGAAGCGGACGCAGCCCTCATCGTTGCATCGGATCCAGTAGCTCACCTGCCCTGGATGGCAGCGAAAAACTTGGAGCGCATACCCACAATTCTGATGACACCGACGACCAACTGCTCGTCCAAAGTGGCCAAAGTGATCCTGCCCACCGCGTGTTACGGTATAGACGCACCGGGCACATCATATCGTATGGATAATGTTCCCCTCAGACTTCGGGCGGTTTTTCCAAATACAAGGCCCACAGATGAAGAGATACTCTCTCGGATAATAAAGGCGGTGCAACAGTGTTAGGGATAACAGGCGGTGCGGTCTTCGATCCGATTAACGGGATTGAGGGCCGCCTTATGGATATTTGGACAAAAAATGGAAAAATAGCTTCACCGGAGGAGATTGAACCCCGTGAAGCGCGGATCATCGACGCTTCAGGACTGGTAGTTATGCCCGGGGGCGTGGATATCCATAGTCATATCGCCGGAGCAAAAGCCAACGCCGGGCGCAAACTATGTCCCGAGGACAGTCGAAGGCTTTTACGGCCACGGGCCGAGAATACCCGATCCGGATCCGGTTATACCGTGCCATCGACCCACCTGACGGGCTATCTATACACAGAGATGGGCTATACGACCGTAATGGAGGCCGCCTCCGCTCCCTTGGTGGCCAGGCATACCCATGAGGAACTGGAGGATATTCCGATCATCGACAAAGGCGCGTTCCTTACAATGGGAAACAACCACTTTATCATGAAATGCATCCGGGAAGGCGAAAAGGAGAAGGCGCGTGATTACGTGGCCTGGCTGCTGGGGGCGGCTAAGGGTTTTGCCATTAAAATCGTCAATCCAGGCGGAGTGGAGAACTGGAAATACGGCAAAAACGTCCATAATCTTGACGATGAGGTGATCGGGTTCGGTGTGACGCCCCGCCAGATTCTAATCACCTTGGCCAGGATAAGTGAAGAACTCAAACTACCGCATCCGCCGCATATCCACGGACTGAGACTCGGTCAGCCGGGCAGTGCGGATATCACGGTAGAAACAATGGAGTTGATGAACGGTCTCGATGCGCATTTTTGTCACATCCATTTCATGAGCTACAGCGGAAAACGGGGCGGATTTCCCAGGTCGGCCGCCGCCCAAGTGGCGCAAGCGGTCAATGAAAACCCTAATATCAGCATTGATGTGGGCCAAGTTATTTTTGGTCCGGCCACCACAATGACATCTGACGGACCGTCCCAATTCAGCCTGAGCCAACGAATCGGCGGTAAATGGATGAATGATGATCTGGAAAGTGAGTCAGGCGGCGGTTTGGTGCCATTGGTCTATAAACGTAAAAATCCACTGCATTGCACCATGTGGTTGACAGGATTAGAGTTATTCCTACTAACCGATGACCCTTGGCGCGTTTTTCTAACCACCGACCATCCCAATGCAGGTCCTTTTTGCTGTTATCCCGGAGTGATAAGATTGTTGATGGACCGTGACATTCGCGCCCGGGAGTTTGAAAAAATGCCTAAAAAGGCTAAGAAAAATTCCATTCTCCACGAACTGGACCGAGAGTATACACTCAATGAGATCGCCATTATTACCCGGGCGGGCCCGGCCAGGCGACTGGGATTGAAAAACAAAGGCCACCTCGGGATCGGAGCTGATGCCGACATAACCATCTACGCAAACCAGGACGATAAGGAGAAGATGTTCGCCCGGCCCCGATACGTCATCAAAGATGGTGTGGTGGTGGCAAGGGACGGTCGGATCGTGTGTGAGCGCCCGGGGCGTACCTTATATGTCGCCCCGCCTTACGATTCTAAAATCGAGGAAGATATCCGGGAGCACTTCAGAAAGGCCTATACCGTGTCATTTGACAATTACCCAATTTTAACGGACCATCTTCCTCTTGGCGAGATGATGTCTTGCGGATAGGAAATCATGTCCATACTTCATCAGGTTTATCTGAGCTTTGGCGCCAACCTTGGGAATCGACAGGCCAACATCCTTCAGGCGCTGCAGTACCTCCAGACCCGCACCTCCATTAAAAAGCTTTCCTCCTTTTACGAAACCGAGCCAGTAGGATACTCGGATCAGCCCAAATTCCTCAATATCACGTGTGAGCTGGAGACCGAGTTTTCTCCAGCTGATTTGCTCCACTTTTTGAAATGGATTGAGAAGCGGATGGGCAGGCAAGCGGCTTTTCGTAATGCTCCACGGCCAATTGACATCGACATACTTTTATATGATGAGCTGATCCTCGAAAACTTGGATTTACAACTTCCCCATCCTCGCCTGCCTGAACGGGCCTTCGTTTTGGTTCCATTGGCGGAGATTGCGCCAGATTTGGTGTACCCAGGGTTGCATATAACGGTGAAAGAAATGCTAAATAAGGTAGATCCGACGGGAATTAAACGGGTGGATCGGAGCCTTAAGCTGCGAACTGAGCACGACATTCAGCAATCCAGGCCAACCGTACCTGTCAGCCTGAGCCGGGCGGGTGTCACCAATCTACGGAGAATCATCCAGATAGCCGATGGTGGGCGGGGCGTTTTGTTTTATGCCGAACTGGACCTTTTCGCTGACCTGAATCCCGAACAGTCCGGTGTTCACATGTCCCGATTCAGCGATGTATTGGAGACCCTCGTGGAGGAAATCTCCCTGGAACCCTCACGTGACATCGAGTCGCTTGCAGAACGACTGGCCCGGCAAGTGGTGCGAACCCAGGGTGCTATTTATTCTGAAGTACACATCCGGGCCCAATCTCCGATGATGAAGGTTACTCCGATTACGGGCAAACCGTCGGAAGAGTTGTACACTCTGATCGGCATCGCCGCCAGCACCCAGGAGCACACCAACCGCTTGGTGGGGGTCGAAACGGAAGGGATGACCGTTTGCCCTTGCGCCCAGGACATGGTCCGGAGCTACTCTAAAGACTTGTTGATGGAAGAGGGGTTTTCAAAGGGAGATTCCGAGCGTATTGTCAGCATTATACCCATGGCTTCTCATAACCAGCGAGGTAGAGGCACATTGCTGATCGGATCCGAGCATCCGGTACGGGCCGAGAACCTGGTTCACATTGTGGAGGCATCGATGAGCTCTGAGACATACGAGCTTCTCAAGCGTCCGGATGAGTTTTTCATTGTCAATAAGGCTCATCGCAACCCCAGGTTCGTGGAAGACGTGGTGCGCGAGGTCTTGCGCAACATAATAGAGGTGTATCCGGACCTGCCCGATGAGGCCTTTGCCCTGGTCAAGCAGGAGAACTTCGAAGGCATACACCAACATAACGCTTTTGCCGAGCGCTTTGGCACCCTTGCTGAGATACGCCGGGAGATCCTGAAAGACGAGCATGTCGTCCGGCATACGACCCTGGAAGAATGGCTTAAAGGATAGTTTTATGTACAAAGTTGAGGTAGAAAAAGGGAATTTGAGTTTCAGCGCCGCCCATTTTATTTCCTTTGGCGGCAGGTGCGAGCGACTTCATGGCCACAACTACGCCGTGTCGGTAATCTTAGAAGGGAACCTGACAGAAGATCGTTATGTCTTTGATTTTGTGGAGCTTAAGAAAACCATCCGCCGGATTTGCGATCGGCTGGACCACCATTTTCTTTTGCCCATGAAAAGCCAACACCTGGATATCAAGGAGGCCGATGAGGAGTGGGAAATTCGATTCGAAAATCGACGATATGTCTTCCCGGCTGAGGACGTCCTGGTCTTGCCGGTGGACAGCATCACCGCTGAACGTCTGGCAGAGTATGTCTGCGGTCAATTAATAGAGTTGGTGAAGGAGCAAGAGGGATTAAGCCTTACCTCGATAACCGTCGGCGTAGAGGAAGCTCCCGGACAAACCGCTTTCTATCAGCATTCGTTTTAACACAAGGCGGAACGATCCACAGCCTCTGGAGCAGCGTATTGGAGACCTGTTTACCTCAGCAAGTACGTTAACCGAAACGTGGAAGCGTGAATTTTCATCGCGGCTGATTTGGATTGCGGGACGCCCGGAGAAAGCATGGTTATACGAACCTGGAAAGGTCCTGGACAGTGCTGAAAATACCGTCAAATTGAAGAGATTGCAGGAAGCACCCTTTTAAAAAAAGTGAGAGATTTCCCAATATGTCTGATTACCTCTTTGTAACCGGCAAGCTGGCTGCCGATGCTCTGATGCCCACTATTAAAAAGATGGAACCCGACTTTAAGTACGAGGTGGTTGTCCTGAACATATCTGTCGCCGCCCTGATGGACACACTGTGGATTGCCCGGCATCTATCCGAAGCCCGCGGATGCGATCGGGTCATGATCCCCGGTGGATGCCCCGGTGATCTTTCCATTCTTGAGGATCGTTTAGGTGTCTCTGTAATCCGCGGGCCCAAAGACCTGAAGGATCTGCCCGTCTTCTTCGGCCATGAACGCATCCTGGAGGGGTACGGCGAATATCGGGTGAAGATTTTAGCCGAGATCGTGGATGCGTATCGAATGCCCTGGAATGAGATCCTGGCCATGGCTGAATACTACCGAGCTCAGGGGGCAGATATCATTGACTTGGGTTGCCCCCCCCAGGGTGGGTTTCCCGGTGTGAAACGGGTCGTGGCCGGACTCAAAGAGCAGGGCTACACCGTCAGCCTGGATTCCTTCGATCCCGAGACTATACTTCATGCAGACGAGGCCGGTATGGATCTTCTGTTAAGCGTCAATTCACAAAATATGACCCTGGCCTCTAAACTGCACTGCAAAGTGGTGGTTATCCCCGACTTCGGAAAAGGCCTGGAGTCGCTGGAGAGAAACGCCGCACAAGTTGAGCAGTGGGGGGTGCCCTATGTTCTGGATCCTATTTTGGATCCTATCAGTTTCGGTTTCACTGAATCTTTGCATCGTTTTTACGAAACCCGGCGGCGCCACCCCAATGCCGAGATACTTATGGGTCTGGGCAATCTTACCGAACTCACCGACGCGGACAGTATTGGTATTAACGCCGTAATGGTCGGGATCGTCACTGAACTCGGGATAGACTACGTGCTGAGCACAGAAGTGATCAGCTGGGCGCGGGGGGCTGTGACAGAACTAGACCTCGCCCGCAAGCTGATGTATTACGCCCATAAAAACCGGTTGCTGCCGAAGGACATCGATGATGGTCTGCTTACAGTGAAAGACCCCCCCCATGAGTCTTATAGCGAGGCGGAGCTTCACCATATGCATCAATTGGTAAGCGATAAAAATTTTCGCATCTTCACTGACGACACATGGATTTACGTATTCAATCACGACATATTCATTCGGGGCACCGACCCGCAAGAAATTTTTACTCAACTTGATGTGACGGAACCGTCTCATGCCTTTTATTTGGGCAAGGAGCTTGAACGAGCCGCCCTAAGTGTGCAATTGGGCAAAAAATACACCCAAGAAGAGCAATTACGCTGGGGCTACCTCAGCGACAGAAGGATGCCAACTTAATGGAGTGGTATGATTCGCGCTATCGGTATTGATCCGGGCACGTTGAGCTTTGATGTATGTGGCCTGGAAGGAAATCACCTTTTTCTGGACAGGACGATTTCTTCCGCGGAACTCGTTGCGAAACCGGAGGTATTGATGGACATGCTGCAACTGGCTGCGCCGGTGGACATGATTGTCGGTCCCTCCGGATACGGGTTGCCCTGGGTAAGGGCACAAGACATCACGAGCGAGCAAATGAAGCTCATCATTCTCAGCGAGGAACGAGACCGCGGGCAAAATACCATTGTGGGCGGAATGCATGGGATCCTTCAGATGCTCAAGGAAAGTGGTTTGCCGGTCTGCTTTGCTCCAGCCGTGATACATCTTTCTACGGTGCCGGTGCATCGAAAGGTCAACCGAATCGATATGGGCACGGCGGACAAGCTGTGCGCCGTGGCGCTGGGGATATGGGATCAATCCCATCACCTGGAAATTGATTACCATGAAACCTCATTTATCTACGTGGAACTGGGCGGGGCTTTTACGGCGGTAATGGCAGTGGAGGCAGGGAAAGTGGTGGATGGTCTGGGTGGTACTGCGGGCTGTATAGGTTATCTCTCTTCGGGAGCCATGGATGGAGAGTTGGCTTATCTCCTGGGGAGCTTTCACAAGGAAATCCTATGTTCAGGCGGTGTGGCTTACATTGCGGGGAAGCCGCAACTGTCGCCCGAAGAACTCGTGGCTCTGGCCCAATCCGATGCCCGGTGCCGTCTCGCATGGGAGGCCTTTTTGGAAGGCCTCGTAAAATACGTAGCTGCTGAAATGTCCATTGTTCCATCGTCCCGGGAAATTTTGATTTCCGGCCGCCTTTCCCGTATCGAGGAGATCACCTATAAGGTGAGCCGCCGTCTCTCTGCTTTTGCTCCGGTACGCAAAGTAAAGGGCTTTGCCCGGGTGACCAAAGAGGCCGCTCAAGGAGCTGCCCTCATTGCCGAAGGAGTAGCCGGCGGCTCGCACAAAAAATTAATAGAAGTTATGGGACTTTGCGAAGCGAGCGGCACCGTCCTGGATCATCTTTACGTCAAGGATGCTGAGGCTCTGAGACAAAAGCTCTTTGATTTATGATCCAGGGGGGATTTCTAAGACGGAGGAGTATAATTACAGCGCATGCAAATTAACACTGTTGAAATCGAGGACACTTTCGCGGAAGCTTTCAAAATGTGGGGAAGCCGGCTGATCATAACCGCTCTCAATGAGCGCTGGGCCATGACCGCTGCCCAGGTAGCGACGGGTTTTGCCACGTCAATCATCGGTTGCGGCTGTGAGGCAGGCATCGGCGGCTTACTCCCTTGCGACCAGACTCCGGACGGCCGCCCAGGCGTCCTCGTACTATTCTTTACCATGTCAAAAGGAGACATGGAAAAGTATCTTATGTTGCGTTTGGGGCAATGTGTAATGACCTCCCCCACTTCGGCATGCTACAACGATTTACGCACGGAAGTGAATGTAACAGTTGGTGGCAAACTTCGTTACTTCGGCGATGGTTTTCAGATTAGCAAACTGTTGGAAGGAAGGCGATTGTGGCGTGTGCCGGTGATGGACGGGGAGTTTGTTATTGAAGAGAGCTTTGGTGTGAAAAAAGCGGTCGGTGGTGGAAATTTTATCATGCTCGCCGACAGTCAACCCAGCGCGCTGGCGGCGGCGGAGGCAGCAGTGGACGCTATCCGTGTCGTACCGGACGTCATTTTACCTTTTCCCGGCGGGATTGTGCGAAGCGGGAGCAAGATCGGCTCTATATACAAAGGGCAGGGGGTTTCAACCAACACAGCCTATTGTCCCACTATTCGGCGTCAGGTAGATTCCGCTTTACCTGAAGGGGTCAATTCGGTTATGGAGATCGTTATCGATGGTCTGGATGAAGGTGCCGTGCGGGAGGCGACTCGAGTTGGTATCCAAGCCGCTTGCCGGCCGGGAGTGCTGCGCATCTCGGCAGGAAACTACGGAGGCAAACTAGGTCAACACCATTTTCATCTGCACAAGATATTGGACGAGGCTTGAGCCATCAGCGTTAGCTGGAGGGTAAACCCTCTATGGGTGCCAGGGCTGCTGTTAGAATCCTGTGTGATGCCCTTAAACCCTTTTCGGCTCCGCCTCTGATCTATACTGATTTTTAAAATAGTTTAAAGCAAAGAGAGGTTTAACTTTGGGATGTGTATCATGTGCCGGACTTGTTAAAGAATTTTCAGGCGCAAAGGATCAGGTAATCTTGCATCTGAAAGAATCATCCACGATTCCTATTGAAGCAGACAGTGTTACTCCCGACTTCTTGGCGGAGCGTGACCATGCGGCAATTAAGGCGCTGCCGGTGTTTTACGGTCGACGCAAAGTGTCACTCGGCGATCTGTTTGAGGTGGACGGTCAGCGCTCAGACAGAATCGTCGTCCAGGGCGACCTGCAGCATATCAAGAAAATCGGCCAAGGAATGAGTCGGGGCCGAATTGAAGTGCGGGGTGACGTTGGTCCGCATCTCGGCGCCTACATGCAGGGGGGAGAAATCACCGTCCAGGGCAATGCCGGAGACTGGGCAGGCGCTCATATGCAGGGCGGTCGCATTTGGATCCATGGAAATGCGGGGCACCATGTAGGCGCAGCTTATCCCGGAGAAAAGCGAGGCGTAAACCGCGGCGTGATTATTGTGAATGGAAACGCGGGCTCAGAAATAGGTGCGATCATGCGTCGCGGTTTAATTGTTGTTATGGGAAATGTGGGTGAGTTTGCGGGAGCGAGGATGATTGCCGGTTCGGTTTTCGTCTTTGGTCATATAGGAAAAAGAGCTGGTGCGGGTATGAAACGAGGTTCCATTATCGCCTTTGGCACAAGTGAGTCACTGCTGCCCACATATCGCTTTGAATCTGTTTGCCAGCCGGTATTCCTGAGGTTCTTCTTAAATCGGCTCCAAAAATGGGGAGTGCCAGTTACCCCGGAAATGAAGGAAGGGTCGTTCCGGCGTTATTCGGGCGATATTACCAGCTTGGGAAAAGGAGAAATCTTAATAAATGAAAAGCATGAATGAGAGATCTTGTGAGATAGCACAACGGATGGCGGTAGATGCGGATTTGCTAAATATCTCTGTGGAAAAACTTGTCTGCGGCGCCACGGTGATAGACGCAGGCGTAAAAGTGACTGGTTCCCTTGAAGCAGGCCGGCTTTTTAGTGAGGTCTGCCTTGGCGGGCTTGCCAAAGTTAATTTTTGTCCCCTTAATTTTGGCCATTTTACGCTTCCAGGTGTCAGCATCATGGTCAGCCATCCGGTTGAGGCTTGTATGACCGCTCAATATGCCGGCTGGTCTGTGGAGGTTAAGGTAGAAGGCCAAAAGGCCTACCAGGCCATGGGTTCCGGTCCGGCTCGGAGCCTTTATGGCAAAGAGGCACTCTTGCAGGAGTTAGGTATGCGGGAAAAAGCTGATATGGCTGTCCTGGCCTTAGAAAGCCATAAACTCCCCGGTAATGAGGTCGCTTCCCGGACAGCCGAAAAGTGCAGAGTATCTCCAGAGCGGGTCACCCTCCTCGTTGCACCCACCGCCAGTTTGGCGGGATCGGTTCAAGTGGCGGCCAGAGTGGTAGAGACCGGTTTGCACAAAATGTTTGAGCTGGGTTTCGACATCAGCAGTATTCTATCCGGCTTCGGGGTGTGTCCGATCGCGCCTATTGCTCAGGACAACCTGCAGGCCATCGGCCGCACCAATGATGCTGTCCTTTACGGGGGTCAAGCCTGGTACACGGCAAAAATAGATCCGGATAAAATCGAAGAGATATTCGAAAAACTTCCTTCCTCTGCCTCAATGGACTACGGCACCCCCTTTTACGAAATTTTCCGTCGCAACGATTTCGATTTTTACAAAATCGACCCCTTGCTATTTAGTCCCGCTGAAGTGTATATTAACGAACTGACCAGCGGCCGCACCTTTCATGCCGGCCGGGTGAATTCAAAAATATTACAAAAATCGTTGTTATCTTGAAAATTGCCATTGTGGGAAAGCAAAAAACCTGGTACACTAGAGCCTTGCAAACAGCGTTTAAGGCCCGCGGCATTGAAGCGCCCTGTTTTCCTGTTACCAGACTTGTGGGCACCACCGGATCAAAATTGCGGCTGAGTATTGGCAATGAATCTCTGGAAGATTACCAGGCAGTGCTTGTTCGCTCAATCCCGGGAGGTTCTCTGGAGCAGATCATCTATCGCATGGATGCTTTGCATCGGTTGGAAAATGCCGGGGTCCGCATTTTAAATTCGCCATCCGCCATCGAACGTGGCGTGGATAAATATTATGCCCTTACATTAATGGAAGACGAAGGCCTTCCCGTGCCCCGGACTATTGTGACCGAGTGGTTCGATGATGCCATGGCCGCCTTTGACCAATTGGGCAGAGATGTGGTGGTCAAGCCCCTTTTTGGTTCGGAAGGCCGGGGCATGGTCAGGGTCTCGGACAAAGAGGTTGCCTATAGGACTTTCCGTGCGCTGGAACTGGGCCGCTATGTCTATTACCTGCAGGAGTATGTGCCCCACGGACGTGAGGATATTCGTGTCTTTGTGGTGGGAGATCATGCCGTAGCGGCCATGACGCGCCGGGGGGAAACCTGGAAAACCAACATATCCAACGGGGCCAGGGCCGTGAGGTTAAGGCTTGATAAAAAACTTTCGGATATGAGCGTCAGGGCCGCCAAGGCCCTGGAGGCCGAGTATGCCGGCGTCGATATCCTGCCGATGGAGGGCGGTGGGTATTCTTTGATTGAAGTAAACACCATCCCCGGCTGGAAGGGCTTGAAAGAAGCGACCGGCTTTGATGCGGCCGGATACCTGGCGGACTTTGTGCTGAAAACCTCTCATTAAAAAAGAAGAGGTTAGAAACTTAGCCATGCGTGCCGCAGAGGCCGTCAAAAACAGAGCAGATCTTATTGCCGATATGGGCGATAAAATAGACGCTGGATTGGAGTTTGTAGACCAGCGGTCGAAGGCTTCAAAGCAGTAGCCTCCCAAGTAGACAAGGTCCCTGAGTCGTTGGCACAAATAGGCACAGCTTCAAGTGACCAGACGGATGGAATTGAACAGCTTAACAAGGCTGTTTCTGAGATGGATATTGTCACCCTGCAAAATGCTTCCAGTACCGAAGAACTGGCATCAATGATTGAGACATCTAAAATTTAGTCGAAATAAATCAATTAGTGCTGTAGCCCTCAAAAGATAGAGTTGCTCAGACTGCGGTTGATCATCTCGTGGATTACGTACTGAACGGGAAAATATGATCCCTTTGACGAATGATAAAATTGCTTGGGCTGCACAGATAGCCTGTTTGTTGGAAGTATGCGCCGAAAAACCCGGCAATGTGACGCGACACAAGGATTTCAATGACACTTGTTTTGAAGACTTTGTTATCAGCGCCGCTGCCATTGGTCCGGCTTTCCAGCGCGCCGCCGATGCTCCGGTGGGAGAGACCATAATACAGGCGGTTCGTGTTACCAGGCGCTTTGTGGGGGGGAATACCAACCTGGGGATTGTTCTCCTTCTGGCACCTTTGGCCAAAGCCGCCGGATTGGATCATTCCGATGCATTGCGGCTCGCCGTAGGTTCTGTGTTGAGAAGTTTAACTGTTGACGACGCCCGTTTGGCCTATGAAGCCATTTGCCTGGCACACCCGGCCGGTATGGGAACGGTAGAGCAATTTGACGTGCGGGAAAGAGATGTTGACATCACCCTTCGTGAGGCCATGACAGAGGCCCGTGATTGGGACGCAGTGGCAAGGGAATATGCGACCGATTTTGCGATCACCTTTGAAATCGGACTCACTGCCTTGCTGCGGATCCTGGAACAAAGCGTCGGTATGCTGGAGGCGGTTGTTCAGACTTTTCTTTCAATTCTTGCGCAGGTGCCGGATACGTTGATTGCGCGGAAAAGGGGCATCGAAGTTGCCTGCGAAGTCTCAGACCGCGCCGGTGAGGTCTTAGATATGGGAGGCATTTTTAGCGACAGAGGACAGAAGGAGATCAAAAGACTTGACCTTACCCTAAGGGACGAAAAACACACCTTGAACCCCGGGACTACGGCGGATCTTGTGGCTGCCGCCCTGTTCGTTTACCTTGTTGAGAATGATTTGCCCCCACTATTGTAGGTCCAGTATGTCCCGGCCGGTAATCCAACCTTTGTGCAGTGAAGTTGCAACCAGGACTCCGCTAATCCCGGTGGCCGACAAGGCTTGAAGGTGCTCCGGCGTTTTTACCCCACCCCCGGCAACAAGCGTATGATCGGGGAAGTTGCGCTTTGCCCTTCGGAGCAGATGCAGGTCCGGACCGCTGCCAACGCCCACAATATCGAGGGTTAACAGGATAAAGCGATCCAGGCCTTCCTTAGTCAGACAATCCAGCGCCCTCAACGGATCACTGCCTCTCAGGGATTCGGAGAGAGAGAGGACCCGGTCTCGGGAGATGTCAAGGCTTAAAACGAGGTTTTTTTCGGGGACTGCCTTGCAGATGTATCTGAGTTGCTCAAGTCCGATGAGTGTCTCCGATCCAATAATGACCACATCTGCGCCGGTGGCCAAAAGAGCGCCCGCTGATTCAGCATCAGCAACCCCTGCATCAACCCAGAGTCGGACATCCAGTTGTGATGCGATCTCGCTGATGGCCTCTCTGTTGTGGCCTGTGCCCTGTATTGCATCGAGATCCGCGATATACAGGTCTCGGCAGTTGGTCTCCTCTTGAAGTGAGCGGGCCACTTCGAGGGGATCCGGGCTGGACGCCAGGGTACTTTCTATTGGTTGATAGCGTTCACGCTCTCCCTTTACGGCGTGTACAACCAGGCCTTTCATCAAGTCTAGAACAGGAATGATTTTCATGACATCCTCGGTGCCAAGTATTCTTATTTACGAATACTATTCAGGTGGTGGATGGCCTGAAGCGCGGCTGTCGGAGGATCTAACCGAAGAGGGCTTGGCCATGCTACAGGCGGTGCTCGCGGATTTCCGGGACTGGGGAGGGGCGAAAATCACAACGACACGTGATCACCGACTGCCACACGTTTCCCTTCCCGCCGACCGCGTGATCACCCTTGACGCGGCCCACCATTTCAGGGTTCTTGCTCACTTGGCTGGGCAATGCACCGCAGCCTTGATTATCGCGCCCGAAAGCAACGGCATTTTGGCCCGCCTGATCGCCCTAATGGAGAGTCGAGGCGCGTGCCTCCTATGCAGCGATCCGGACAGCGTTGCCGCTTGCACCAATAAATGGGACTGTTACCAACGGTTCCTCCAGGCCGGGTTGCCAACGCCCGACACATGGTGTATCGATGTCAGGGGTGCGGTGGAAAAGGCAAAAGAAATCGGATTTCCTTTGGTCATCAAGCCAGTTGACGGCGTGGGCTGCAAGGGTGTTAGTATCATCCGCGACGTCTCATCACTCCTTATGGTCCTGGAAAGAGATGGGGATTACGGGAAACAGCTACTACTTCAGCGTTATGTTGAAGGGGTGCATGCCAGTGTTTCCCTTCTGGTCGCTGGTCGGGATATCCTGTGTCTGAGCCTTAACAAGCAATTTATTGAAGTCGGCACGCCGTTTATTTATCGCGGGGGCGAAGTCCCTTTCATGTGCGACCAATATGAAGCGGTCCTTGGCACGGCGATGCGAGCCGTTTCTCTGTTACCCGGATTAAGAGGGTACGTTGGGGTGGACATCCTCCTGACCGATGAGGGTTACCAACTCATTGAGATAAACCCCAGATTGACGACAGCATACGTGGGGCTGCGCCGTGTTGTCAACATAAATCTGGCTGAAGCAATCTGGGGAGCCTCTATCCATGACGTTCTTCCGGTAAACGTATCCTTATCCGGAAGCGTCACCTTCAGAACAAAAAAGGAGTCCGGAGATGATTCAAAAACCAATTCAAGAGGTAATTGATAAATTGAGTCTGAGCAAACAGATGTTCCTGCTGGCTGGTATGACCCTGGTGGCGTATGCGCTCATTGCCGCATCGAAGCTCCTGGAAGTGCAAGCGAGTTTTGTCGGCGAGCTGAGATGGATAGGAGTACCCAACACAATGCCTATAGTGCTCCAGGATTGAGGGAATTGATCGGTACTTTTAGGGGTGAAGACTGTTCTTAAGGTATCATCTCCGTCCAAAAAGGGGCTGAGCACCTTCCGTAAAAAGGAATTGAGTATGACATCCATAGATGGGCCTATTATCGGGTGGGACATAGGCGGCGTCAATATCAAGGCTGTTCGACTGGAACAGCAGGGCCGGGAAATGAAAAATGTCCGTGCCGCTCTGCGTCCCTTTGAGATTTGGCGGGATCGAGAGAGTTTGACTGCGGTGCTCCGGGACGTGGGAGAGGAACTGGGGATGCAAGGGCCTCATAGAGTTGCGGTGACCATGACGGCCGAATTATCCGACGTTTTCCGCATGAAGCGTGAAGGCGTGCTTTTTGTCCTTGACGCTATTGGACGGGCCTTTGAAAGGACTCTTGTCTATCCCTTTGCCCTGGATGGAAGGTTTTTGAGCTTGGATGAAGCGAGGAAAGCCCCCTTGAAGTGTGCCGCTACCAACTGGCTGGCCAGTGCCCTGTTTATCTCATTGCATCATTCTGATTGTATTCTGATGGATATCGGCAGCACGACCACAGACATTATACCCATAAGGGGAGGAAGGGTGACTAGCCGCGGTCGCACCGACACTCAACGACTCGTATCTGGAGAATTGGTGTATACGGGGATCTTGCGGACAAACCCGAATACAGTGGTGGACCAGGTCCCTGTGGGAGGAGAGTCCTGCCGTGTCGCAGCAGAGTATTTTGCCACCATGGCGGATGTTTATCTCGTTTTAGGTCAACTAACCGCGGGTGAATACACCTGCCCAACTGCTGACGGCAGAGCCAAAACCATCCCTGCGGCCCGGGAACGTCTGGCACGTTTGGTTTGTTCCGACGGTCAAATAATGAGCGAAGACGAGATCCATACATTGGCCTGCTACCTTCGGGAAAAGCAGCTCCAACAGATTGCTGAAGCCCTTTTTCAGGTGTTGTCCGGATTGCAGGATGATGTAAATCCGCCGCTGGTCGTGGCTGGAAGCGGGGGATCCTTAGCCAAAGAAGTGGCTATGCGTCTGAATCTACAAGTGATTGAGCTGGAACGGGAATGGGGAGACAAAGAGCTGGCTGCCTTTCCCGCCTTGGCCGTGGCCTACTTACTGGCCCAAGAACCGACCGGGAGAATTGGATGATCAAAGCGGTTATCAAGATCGGAGGGAGCCTTGGGCAAAGCCGTAAACTCGTGGAGCTGATGGAGATGCTTTCAGAAGCTGGACCCAAGCATAGTATTCTGGTCGTGCCGGGGGGCGGGGCTTTCGCCAATACAGTCCGGGACTATGACCGGCGGTCCGGTCTTGACAAGGATGCGAGCCACTGGATGGCCATACTGGCAATGGACCAATACGGATACCTGATTTCCTCCCTGATCCCGAATGGTGAATCGGTACATGGTTTGGCAGACGCACGTAAGGTCTTGTCCGCAGGGCGTGTGCCTGTGCTTTTGACCTATAATCTTCTTTTTCAGACCGACCAATTGCCCCGGAGCTGGGATGTGACCTCGGATTCCATTGCTGCTTGGGTGGCCAGTCTGGCCGGAGCCCGACAACTGGTCCTGGTAAAAAGCGTGAACGGGCTGTATACCGATAACCCCGACTCCCATGCCAAGGTCGAGTTCTTAGAAGAAATCGATCTGAATCAACTGATCCGGTGCAGAGGCGTGGATCGTTATTTTGCCTTTATTGTGAGGCAATACAAGCTGGACGTGTGGGTGGTTAACGGGAAGCATCCTGAACGATTGGCGCAATTGCTTGATACGGGCCGGACAAAGGGGACCTGTTTGCTGCAATCAGATCTTTGAGCCGTTCAACCTGCCGGCGGTCCACTACACCGTGGATGCGGTCGCCCAGGCAGGCAGCGGTTCTAAATCCGACGATGTCCGGATCGATTTCTGCCAGGCGCGGGATATCACCTTCACCAAGCGAACCAGCCAGGGCACAAAGGAGTTCACGTTTATGGCAGCTTTGTACGAAAGCCCGCAATTCGTCGTCATCGAGATGTGAAAAAAGCGAGCCGTATCCTTTAACGGCCGTATCCAGCATGCACCCGTCCGCCTTGGCTTCGACGGCCACGGCGGGCAACTCGAGTGGAGCCAAGGATCCGATTTTGTGGGCATCGGCATAGGCTACAGCAATGATTTTGATACTATCGTCATGCTCCCGGACGGCCCGGCAGACCTCCCTAAGCAGATAAACCGCTTGTGGCGGCAACCGGGTTCCGTATAGTCCTACCTTGACATACTGGATGCTGCAAACTGCAGCCCCCAATGCCGCCAAGGCAGTGGCACCAGGTTTATCAGGTGCGTCTCCGATGGCGGCGCTTACCGGAAGGGCCGAAGGTGTACTCTGGCGAATGCAGCGGATTACGCGCGGAAGGTTGGCGCCTAAAGGCCCCTCGATGGGGTTTTTTACATCAACGATATCGGCCCCTCCGTTGGCCGCGGATTTTGCTTCTTGTTCATTTACAACACTGATCAGCAGTTGCATAAAAAGTTCCTCTTGAATAGAATTTTCATTTTCATATCATGAATAATGGGACCGGTCAAGTTATTGATAGAAATGTCAATATGGAGAATAGTAAATGAGCACGTTAATGGAGTTGGGGATGAAAAAGAACTGGCTTTATGAGGTTGTCATTTCAAGCTTCGACAACCGTGTCCCTCACGCGGCCCCTTTTGGAGTAAAGACCAGGGATTTGAAATCGGTTGCAATTGAGATGTACAAAGACTCAAATACCCTCAGGAATGTTCTTGCCGGCAAGGAATTCGCCCTGAATACGATTAGCGACCCAACCGCTTTCTATTATGCGCTTTATAAGAGGGAGAAAATTAATTTCGGTCGTGCCAAAATGATTCAGGCACCTGTTCTGACGGACTCGTCGGCGAGTATTGAAGCCAGGTTAACAAATGCCGAAAACAAAAAGGCGAGCATTCTGATTGAAGCGGAAGTCGTATATGTCCATATCCGCAATCGAAGCGAGTTAATAAACCGTGCCAAAGGCGTTTTTCTTGAAAGCCTTATTGTGGCTACCAGGATCCCTTATTTGCCGGAGGGGAAGGCAATGGAAATACTAAAAGAGAATTATCGAGTAATAAAAAAAACTGCTCCAGGCTCTAAATATGAAGATATTATACGAGAACTACTGGATAAATGCGGTATGTGAAAATGAGACATTGGGTCACCCATTAAAGGGCTTGTCAAATAAAAAAGTGTAGAGCAACCACTATATTTTGTGACCGTGTGGATATTGGTAATTGGTTCTTTTTGTTGAATATTTTCCTTGCATTTTGGTATGATCCCGAAAAATTGGACCATGAGGGCGAAAGCTGCGGATCCAAGGCTGGAATATGTATTCTTGCGTTGCGTACTTTTCAATTTTTCGGTTGGCATCTGCTTGAAAATCAGTGTAAATTGGCTCAAATGACATGCAAGGATGCACGAAAAGTTCAATCGGAAGTACTGACAAATATCACGAAATCCTGACCTTTCCCAAAGCCGATTTCTCTTGACATAAATCGTTTTTTGTCATTACATCAAATATCAGGTATTCCACCAACCATTCAACCTCTATTCAGGAGGTTACCCAATGAAAAAACACCTCAAAATGTACATGTCCCGCTCCTAATAGGTGTAGTCTGCCTGTTGGGAGCTTGATCTTCCTTGAGACAAAGCCAATTCCATCGTGAGATTAAGACGGAAAGCCACGGGTCTAAATGTTTCCTGTTGACCCTCCTTCAAGGCATATCTCTATTTCATTTGAAAAGACAGCCGGGCTGCCTGTCGAAGCGTAACGTAGATCCCGCTATCGGGGCCCTGTTGAATAGGCCTCCCCACGGGAAATTCAACCGGGGCCGAGTGTGACATCGTAAAGGTCACGTTAAAGCAGTTCGGCTTTTTCAACTCTATCCGTCTTGTCATACAATTAATTCTTGCAGAAATATTTTAACAAAATGTTTTCAACCCAAGAACAGCTCAACTTTGGAAAGGAGGTACCACAATGAGCAAGGCAAAGATTCTTTCAAAACGGATTATTTCAGTATGTTTGTTGGTTTTTGGACTTATGTTGTGTTGGAGCATAGTGATTGCGGGAGATTTTTATGTTATACCGCTAGGCAAGAAAGCAACCGGAAATGCGACCACGGATGAAGTTCTTAAGAACAGGACATTTTCGAATTCATATGCCACTGGTTTAAGAGGCACAAGGCCACATGCGCCGGTTGAAAAGACTGGGCAGGCGTCTGCCCGCGTGACAGGAGATGATGGCGATTTGAAAAAAGGCATACACTGGCCCGTTCCACGATTTACTGCAGCAACGAACGTAGTAATCGACAACTTAACCAGATTAATGTGGCAGAGATCCCTAACTGATGGCAACACGGTTTGGAGTTCGGCGATCGATTATTGTAACGGCCTTGTTCTTTGGTATGGAGATCCCATTGGGACAAACTTCGATGACTGGCGTCTGCCCAATATAAAGGAGCTGCTAAGTCTGGTTGATCGAGGCAGTCTTGATCCCGCATTACCCACCTTAGATCCCTTTAACAATGTGCAGTCGTTCTACTACTGGTCGTCCACTTCTTACGCCCCACTCCTGTCGGATACCGCGTGGGTCGTGGACTTCACAGATGGCAGCGTGGACCACCACGATAAGGTCTCCTACTACAAAGTGTGGTGCGTGCGCGGCGGCAATTGATGATTTGGTAATTTGAGTTGTTTGATTATTAAAACGATACGGAACAGTGTTCCCGTACGGGCTTCATTCCCCTATGACTCATATTCGTCTTACCTCAAGCCAGCCTTTCGCAGAGCTTCCATAAAAGGTTCTTTATCGGCTGGATTTTTGTACGGCAGTGTCTTTATAAAATACTCAAGAGAGAACTTGGGATGTATCCTCAGGACTTCTTCGGTCTCAGCACGGGCCTCCTCCTTTTGCCCTGAAAAGCTGTAGGCGGCAGCCAGGACAACATGGGCATATAGGCTATTAGGTTCATCTTTAATCGCTTTTTTGCATGCTTCGATCGACTCATCATAATGCCCGGTCATGTTATAGGCTACACCTATGGTATAATAGAAAAAGCTTTTAGGGAGAGGGTCGAGACGAATCGCCTTCTTCAGTAACGGAATGGCTTCCTCCGGCCGGCCTGCGTAGTTAAGGGCCCTGCCCAAAGCCGAGTAGCCGCTAGCAGCATTGGGCGAGAGGGTGATAGCGCGCTCCATTTCGGCAATCGCCTTTTCATGCTGTCCTTTCAAAAGATATATATGGCCCCACTGCTGTCCGGGGAAAATCTTTACTATATGCCATAACAGGTTGATATACTGGTATTTTTAGCGAGATTTTATTGTCATCGACTTCAAATGTGGTTTTAGGCCATAATTCCGAAAAAATTTCGGAAGGAGATGGCCTATGTATTCAGGAAGAATAGTTTTTTCCCAACTAATGGATTTCTTGCCGATGCATCATTTTCGCAAGTGCGTTAAGCGATACCGTGGCGAT
>JAFDGR010000213.1 GCA_019309145.1 Deltaproteobacteria bacterium
ATCCCAACCAACAACACCGCAAAGAAGGGGATCAAGAAGCCAGCGATCCAGGAACGTCGGGATATCCTCGGGAACAGGGACCCTGGCTGCTGCGGCCCTGCCCGAATTGAAAAGTGTCATTGTTTCCTTTGGGAATCGCGTGGTCATGCGGGAAAACCTGGAAGACGCCCTCTACAGTGTCTTGGGCGAGCAAGTACCGGCCGCTCTGGAACCAGCCACTGCTCAGGTATCAAAAGCTCCGATCATTCCCGGGTCTGCAGAGGCGGCCCTGAAACATTTCAACAAGGCCAGGGATCTGCTGCGCCAGGGAGACTGGGCGGGATATGGAAAAGAGTTGAAAGTACTGGAGGAGATTTTGAACCAGATGGCCGCAAAGACGCCGGGGGGTACGGAATAAACAGATGGCGGCAGGGTTGAAAAAAAAGGCTTTCATGAAATGGGTTCTTATTGCTGCCGCAATGGCGGTGTTCACTGGAACGTCACCGGCTTTTGCCAAGGTGGAGCTCACTCCCCTCACGCAAACGGACCTGGGAGTCCAGCCGCTGGACGTGGCTACATCGCCTGACGGGAAGCTCGTTTTTGTGCTGACCCGCGGAGAACTACTCGTCTACTCCATTCCTGAAAACAGGGTCACGAACCGGATCAGACTTGCGGGGAGCTTTGACCGGGTAACCTATTCCCCGCAGGCAAATCTGCTTATCCTCACCAGCAGCACCGCCAGGACCCTCAAGACTATCAAGGTGGAACCTGTTTTTTCTATTGATATTTCCGGCCACCCTTTCAAGGGTCCTGCAGACGCCCCGGTTACCATTGCCCTTTTTGATGATTACCAGTGACCCTACTGCGCACGCATGGAGCGCCTCATCCAGCAGGTGCTGGATCAGTACCCGAAGAAGGTCAAACTGGTTATCAAGAATTTTCCCCTTTCCCGGCATACGTTCGCGCGGAAGGCCGCGCAGGCCGCCATGGCAGCAAAGGCACAGGGAAAATTCTGGGAGTTTCGCCGTGAATTGTTCGAAAATCATCAATCTCTCAGCGATGCCAAGATACTGGAAATAGCAAAAGGGCTCGAGCTTGATATGGCCAGGTTCACGAAAGACATGAACTCCCGGTCTGTGCGGGATTTTGTCACCAGGGATATCGTCAACGGCAGACAGATTGGCGTCCGCGGAACCCCGAGCATCTTTGTCAACGGTAAACGGGTGAAGATCCGCACCCCCTTCGACCTCTTCACCGTCATTGACGCAGAATTAAAACCAAAATAGGGGACGTTCTTCACTAATTACACTTATACTTTTCCAGGATACATCTCGTTTCAGTAATCACAGAAATGGCCACTCGGAATAAGCGGGCACCATCCGGACTTTCTGTTTCCATGGAAAGCGACCTCCCCACCTGCCAACAAGGCTTATATCAGCATGAGTTCTATATTCTTCGTGGAACAGCTTTTTCACAAAACCAGATTTTGTGTAATTTGTGAAGAACGTCCCCTTAATCAAGGCGCTTCTTGAAACGATTTACCGCGCCGATGAAAACGAATATCCCGAGGATTGTCAGCCCCGCAAACTGTGGCCACAGGATACTGAATCCCACCCCCTTGAGAAAAATCCCCCGGATGATAACCAGGAGATACCGAAGAGGATTCAGCAAAAAGAACGTCGTCATCATGGCCTGTTGCTGCGTTACCGAAACCGTGGAGATGAAGAGCCCGATACCCAGGGTGCTGAGCAGAAAAAGGCAGGTGGCCACAAACAGGAGTGGTGCACTTCCTACCATGGGAACACGGAACCAGAGGATGGCTACCACCGTGACAATGACCATCTGTGACTCCACGACGATGATATAGGGGATGGTTTTCCCCAGAATCAATTCCAAGGGCTTTAACGGCGTCACGATAAGCTGTTCCATGGTTCCGCTCTCCTTTTCCCGGATGACGGCCATGGAGGTAAAAAGCAGCGTCAGCAGCATAATAAGGAATGCCACAACTCCGGGCACGTAAAAATTGCGACTGTCAAGGTTTGGATTATACCAGGTCCTGATCCGGGCATCGATCTTCCCGTAACTGAGTTTCCGGGGATAGAGTTCGTGCAGGAACCTCACATTGAATTGCTGTATCACATTCATGAGATAGGCAATTCGCACGGAGGCCATGTTGCTCATGCTCCCATCCACCAGGACCTGTACCGATGCGGTTCTCCCGCTACGGAGCGTGCGGCTGAAGTCGGATGGAATTTTGATGATCAGATCAACTTTCCGCCGCAGAAGCAGGTCTTCAAGTTCTCTTGGATTCTCTCGATACTGCACGATCCGAAAGGTCCTGTTCCCGTCTATGGTATCGATGAACTGGCGGCTCTCCACGGTCTTGGACTGATCCAGGAGTGCCACGGTAACGTCCCTGACATCAGTGCTCACCACGTAGCCGAAAATAATGAGCTGCACAAGGGGAGAAATGACCAGCAGGGGCCTGACCCGTTTGTCCCGGAAAAGCTGAATAAATTCCTTGCGCACCAGTTCGCGAATTCTCACCCAGTTCACTTAGAATCCCTCCTTTTTCAGGAGCATGATATTCAGGCCGGCGAGGAAAACGAACATGGCGACCAGCACCAGGAACGGCGACAACAGATAGTGCATCCCAACGTTCCGAAGGTAAAGACCGTTCAGGATATCAATGAAATAGGTCGCCGGGATCATGTAACTCACCAGTTGGAGCACCTTCGGCATGTTGGACACCGGGAAAACAAAATCGGACAACAGCAGGGAGGGCAGATAGGTGATCAGGATGGCCATTTGATTCGCCACGAGTTGTGACTTGGTGGCCGTGGAAATGAGGAGGCCGAGGCTGAGGGCAACAGCGAGATAGAGACCCGAGGCAAGGACCAGCAGCCAGAAACTTGCCTTTACCACCACCCCGAAGAGGATCTGTCCCATGAACACCGCAATGAAGACATCCATCATGGCGATGAAAAAGTAGGGAATAGCCTTTCCCAGAAGGAATTCCTCCGACCGCAGCGGCAGGGATCGAATGGTTTCCATGGTCCCGTTCTCATACTCTTTCGCAATGACAAGAGACGTGAGAAGCGCGCCCACGATCATGATGATAATGGCAATGATTCCGGGCACGATAAATACACGGCTTTCCAGATCCTCGTTGAACCAGACGCGAATGGCCCCCTCAACAGGAGCCTTTATCTCCCTGAGGCCTTTCCGGTTGAGAAAGCTTTGCAGTTGACGCCGGTTGTATTCTTCTACAAATGCGGTCACATATCCTCTTGAGATCCCGGCATAGTTTGGATCACTCCCGTCCAGGATAAACTGAACGGGGGTTTCACGATCAGATCTCATATCCCTGGTCCATCCGGCCGGGATCACCATGCCCATCCTGGCCCGGCTCCGGTCAAGATACCCGGCGATGGCGTTACTGTCCCGGAGGTGAGCGATCACCTGGAAATAGGAAGATGCATCAAGTTTTCTGATGAGATCCCTGCGTACCCGAACATGAGGATGAGGAGCAGGGGGATAAAAAACGCGAGATACAGGCTCCTGAAGTCCCTGATCAGGTGGAAGTATTCCTTGCGGGCTATGGCCTGTATTCGTACGAGATTCATTGCACTTTCCGTGTCATGAGGGAAATGAAAACATCGTTCAGATCGGCTTTCGGGTCTTGCGGGAACATCTCCCGAACAATCTTTTCAGGCGCTCCTGAAGCCGCGATTTTTCCCTCATTGATCATCACGATGCGGTCACAATATTCCGCCTCGTCCATGTAATGGGTGGTCACAAAAACCGTGACCCCTTCCGCAGCGAGTTTCTTGATGAATGCCCAGAACCTTCTTCTCGTAATGGGATCCACGCCAGACGTGGGCTCGTCCAGGAACAGGATGTCCGGTCGGTGCAGCATGGCACACCCCAGAGCAAGCCGCTGGCGCCATCCAGGGGGGAGATCCCTGGTGAGCCGGTTTTCCACCTCACCCAATCTCGTTGTTTCGAGGACCCACTGGGTTCGTTCCTTCCACAGCCGTGTCGGAACGCTGTAGATCCCCAGGTAGAACCTGATGTTTTCAAAAGGGGTCATGTCCTCGTACAGGGAGAACTTCTGGGACATGTACCCGATGGAGTGCTTGATCTTTTCGGCCTCGGTGAAAATATCAAACCCCGCCACACGACCGGTGCCGGACGTGGGGGTGAGGATGCCGCACAACATGCGAATGGTTGTGGATTTTCCCGCACCATTGGGACCGAGGAGACCAAATATCTCTCCCGTAGTGACAGAAAATGAAATGCGGTCCACGGCCGTAAAAGTGCCGAAGCGCTTTACCAGGTCCTCCACCGTTACTGATTGGCCGCCGGTCCGCATCTCAGAATTCATCATTGGCAAGAACCTCATCAACCTGCTGGATCCGGTGTATCATGGCCTCCTCCAGGCTCGGAAAATGTGCCCTGATTTCCTCAGGGCTCGCCTCTTCAAGAATCTTTGCCTGATGCATCAGGAGGAGCCTGTCACACTTTTCGCCTTCGTCCAGATAGGCAGTGGACACCAGGATGGTCATGCCCTGGCGCTTCATTTCAAGGAGCATGTCCCAGAACTCCTGCCGCGAGACCGGATCAACTCCGTTGGTCGGTTCATCCAGGATCAGGACCTTTGGCTCATGGACCAGGACGCACGCGAGGCCCAGTTTCTGCCGCATCCCGCCGGAAAGGTCCGCAGCCCTCCTCTTCAAAAACGGCAGCAGATTTGAAAACCCCAGGTAGTATTTCCGCCTTTTTGCTCTCTCTTCCCCGTGGATGCCGTAAATATCCATGAAAAAGTCGAAGTTCTCGGTCACGGTGAGGTCCTGGTAAAGGCCGAAGCGCTGCGGCATGTACCCGAGCAATTCCTTTACCCTGCTCCGCTGTTTCACCACATCCAGCCCTTGTATGAATATCCTGCCGGAGGACGGATTAATCATGGTCGCAATCATCCTGAGGAGTGTGGTCTTTCCAGCTCCGTCAGAACCCACAAGCCCGAATATCTTTCCCTTCGCCAGGGTGAACGAAGCACCGGAGACCACTTCCAGACGTCCAAATTTCCTTGATACCTCTTCTACCTGAATGACGGGAAGGGATGACCTGGGAGCGGAAGGAGAATGATGGGATTGACTATTCGAACCATGCATCGGCCGGCATCCCCGACTTTAACTCCAGGGCAGGATTTGGCAAGGTGACCTTGACCAGGTACACCAGCTTTACCCGTTCCTTGTGGGTCTGGATGATCTTTGGCGTAAATTCCGCTTCCGGAGAGATGTACGAAACATGTCCTTCATAGGTTTTGTCAGGAAAGGTGTCCGTCTTGACGCTGACTTTTTGCCCGGGTTTCACCCTGCCGATCTCTTCTTCTCCAACAAACACCTTCAAATCCACTTCTGACAGGTCTGCAATGGAGATAACCTCTCTTCCGGGAGTCACCACCTCTCCCGGCTCAATATCCCTGCTGGTGATAATCCCGTTGAACGGAGCTCTCAGTTGCGTGTATTTCAACTGGGTATCGGCCAGGCTGAGCGCGGCCTTTGCCGCCTCCACACGCGCCATAGCGGCCTTCACATCCTGTTCTGCAATAGTGATCTTTTGAAGATTGCTCTTTGTCTGCCTGAGTACGGCCAACCCCTCGGCCAGCTTTGCCCGTGCCGCCTCAATGGACTCCTTGCGAAACCCTTCCGTGAAGAGTGAAAGCTCTTCCTTTGCCTTCTGGTAATTCTTCAGGGCTGTCTCGTACCTCAACTGCATTACGTCCCGCTCTTTCTCGGAGACGATCTTTTTCGCATAGAGCTTGTCGTATCGAATCTTGTCCTTCTTCGCATTTTCCATGGTCAGCCTTGCGGCCTCAAACGAGCGCCGGGCCTGGGCTACCTCCTGGGTCCTGTGACCGCTTTCCAGTTCATGAACCCTGGACCTCAAAGCTGCCACATTTGCCCTGGCCCGCGATACATCAGCAGGCAGTGTCTCATTGTAAAGGGACAGCAATGCCCTCAGCTTACCCAGATTTTCCTGTGCCTGCCTGACATTTGCCTCGGCCTGGGCCCTCCTGGATTCAAATTCAGCCCGGTCCAGTTCCGCCAGGAGCTGGCCTTTTTCCGCCTGCTGGCCATCATCCACCAGGACCCTCTGCACCCGCCCGTTTACCTGGAAAGCAAGGTTTGACTCAGTGGCCTCAATGGTCCCTGAATAGTAAAGCTCAGCCGTTCTTTCACGCCACTGGCCGTAAAAAACCAGCGCAGCTACGCCCACAAACAAGACCACAAAAATTGCAAGGATAACGACCTTCTTCAATATGGTTCTCCTCTCCTTTGAAACCCGAAAACAGCG
This sequence comes from Deltaproteobacteria bacterium, assembly GCA_019309145.1. Classification (GTDB taxonomy): domain Bacteria; phylum Desulfobacterota; class DSM-4660; order Desulfatiglandales; family Desulfatiglandaceae; genus B46-G9. Next base: position 6,340 of record JAFDGR010000213.1, read on the forward strand.
CTTCAGGGGAAATCAGTATTCGCCAATAGCCCGTTTCAATCTGGCCTTGGCCAGATTATGGTTATAGAGTGCATCATAATAATTTGATCTTGCCTGGGTGAGGAGTGTTTGGGCATCCAGAACCTCGGTAGAGGTGGTGGCCTGTACTTTATAGCGCTCTTCACTCACCCGCAGGTTCTCCTCCGCCTGTTCCACGGCTTTTTTTGTGGTGGGAATATCCTTCCGGGCAACCTCAAGGTCCAAGAGCGCGTTTTTCACCTCGAGGAGAATCCTGTCTTCAAGGGCCTTTTTCTCATGGAGAAGTTGTTTTTTCAGACTCTGTTTTTCTTTCACTGCGTAATGGGTCTTTCCCCATTCCCAGAACGTCCACGTCAGACCCACACCGGCTTCCCACCGATTGGCGTCATGATATGCATCTCCCGAAACCCCCATGTCATCCCCTTCCTTGATATAATCATACGTAAACGCGATCTCCGGATAATTTTTGCTCTTGGTCAGCCGGATCTGCTGATCTGCCTGCGCAATTGCCAGGTCAATCGCCTTTATCTCGGGACGATTTTTCAGCGCCTTCGGGAGATACTCCTGAAGCGCACATCCCACTCCTTTATAGACGAGAATATCTTCCACCTCCACCGGGGCCTCTATGGGTCTTGAAAGAACCGTATTAAAGGAGGCCCTGGCCAGGCGAGATGCGCTTTGGGCCCGAACAAGATCATGCCGGGAATTGGAAAGTTCTACCTCGGCTTTCAGGAGTTCATTGACAGGAATCATGCCCACGTCATAGAAATTTTGCGCCATCTTCACATGGGATTCCAACGCCGCGACAGCCTTCTGCGCCACATCAAGGGCCTTATCAGCCTTGAGAATACCGAAGTAAGCCTCTTTTACCCGAAGGGCGAGGTCCATTTTTTCCAGTGCGACTTCCAGCAGGGATTGATCAATCCCCAGCTTTGCCAGGTCATAGGAACTGCGAAGGGCGAAGCCGGTGAAAAGGGGTTGCGTTATCGTGCCCTTCCACTGGTAATTGTCTTTCGCGCCCACGGCTATTTCGGTGGGTGGAACCAGCGGAGGGAGAGAAAACTGCGTGGTCGGTGTTTCACTCAACCTGGTATAGCCGTAAGACGTGCTCAGCTTGGGGAAAAATTCGGCCCTTGCCTGTTTTTTCACCTGCTCAGCTTGGGTGATCTTTTCGGCTTTTGCCTTGAGAGACCAGTTGTTCGAAAAGGCCTCTTCAATGCTTTTTTCCAAAGTATAGACGCCCTTTTCCTCTGCGAGACCGGGAAGTGGCACCCCCATGAAACAAAAGAAAAACACCATCACCATCCCTATGAACTGCCTTCCGGGATTCATAGCCGTTCCTCCTATAGTACCTTTTCCAGGGGCCAAGAGAATACCTTCAACGCCTTGCCTTCCATTCCCTCGTGGAGCGATTTCAGGGCATTGAAAACCACAGGATCTATTTCTTCTTCGACCCCCATCATCACCACGCAATTGAACCCGGGCCATACCGCGTCATCCAGCTTGGGATCCGAACGCGGTCCCTTCCCCAGGACACGCACCCATTTTGTATACCCCACAATACAGCATTGGGAAAGCGTTTCCATCACCTCTTCATCGTGATCAACATCATAGACGACCATATACATCTTCATACCCTTTCCTCCATCCCTTCAGCCTTCAGCCTATCTCCCTGTATAGCCGTCTTCCTTCTCTCAAACATATAATAAATCGTGGGAACGAGGACCAGTGTTACCAGGGTGGAAACGGAAAGTCCACCGAGCATGGTGATGCCGAGAGGGTTCCAGGCCTCGGCCCCCACCTTTCCTGAAACAGCCATGGGCAGCATCCCGAAAAAGGTGGTCATGGTGGTCATCAGGACAGGCCTCAGGCGATTTCTCCCGGCCCTGGTGACCGCCTGAAACACGGGCTCTCCTCTCTTTTGGAGCAGATGGATGTAATCCACCAGTACAATGGCATTGTTGACCACGATCCCCATGAGCATCACCACACCCATGAATGACATGATCCCCAGGGTGGTCCCGGTCAGGTAGAAGGCGTAAAGCACCCCGCTGAAGGCAAAGGGAACCGAGAACATGATAATAAACGGATCCCTGAGGCTCCCGAAAAGAGAGGCCATAATCATGTATACCAGGATAACGCCCATGATCAACAGGATGGTCAGGTCCCTGAAGGCCTTTTTCTGCTCTTTCACATCCCCCCCGAACCTCGTGGTCATGCCGGGCGGCACCCCGATCTCCGCCAGTTTTGTCCGCAGGTCCGTGGTAACGGCACCCAGGGATCGTTGATAGGTATCCGCCTCCACCTTGACAATCTTCTGCCTGTTTTTCCGCTCAATCTCGATGGGCCCTTCGCCTTCCACAATGTTCGCTACATTCTTGAGCTTGATCATTCGTCCGTCCGGGGTAAACAAGGGAACCTCCGGAAGATTCCGGAGCCGGTTCTTATCCCTTTCTGTAAAGCGGGTAAAAATATCGTAGTTGTCGCCGGCATCCCGGAATTTTGTCGCCTCTACGCCATAGAAATAATTACGCAACGCCCCCGCGATCATGGCGATATTGAGCCCCAAATCCGAGGCCTTCTCCCTGTTTACCTGCACCCACAATTCCGGCCTCGGATCCTTTTGGGTGACATCAATATCCACCAAACCGGGGATCTCCTCCATCACGGATTTCACTTTCCGGGCGAACCGCATGTTCTCATCCAGGTCCGAGCCCTGGATTTCCAGGGATATGGGTTTTCCTCCCCCCATCAGGATGGAGGTAATGGCGTTCTCCGCCCTCACCTGGATCTTGTTGATACCGGGGATCTTCGTCACTTTGGCCCGGAGCATAGCGGCAATGTCTTCGGCTGAACGGGTTCTTTTATCCCGGTCCACCAGCTTGAAACCGATACTCCCCACATTCGGGCCCTGGTCAAACCCCAGGGCAACACC
>JAFDGR010000030.1 GCA_019309145.1 Deltaproteobacteria bacterium
TGGCTCAAAACCCATCTCCACCAGGTCCTTTCCGTGGAGCAGTATGGCAGTCCCCCTCAATTTGGTAAAATAAAGGGAGATGAGTCGCTTTATCTTGTCACTGTTTGCCCGGGCCATGAAATAGAGCAATGTTTCGGTGTCATATTTGTTGAGCAATGTAAAGAGCTCATATTCCGTACCCTCAAAGCGAAACAAACGATCAAGGAGATCCCCGGCGTCTTCCCGCTGGGTGATCATTTTCCTGCTTTCCTGATCTATCATGCCCATTCGGTCCGCAAGGCGTTTCAGTGTTTCTATCTTTAAGCCGGAAGTGAGCCCGTGCCAGTACACCTTCCAGGGTTCCATATGCTCTTCGAGGTAAAGGAGATTATACCAGGCAATGACGCGTTTGATTTCATCCAGGAGAAAAAGGAGCTCCTCGTCAAGGTTTATCTCTGGGTGGATGATCCTGAGCAAGTCGAGCTGGGCCAAGCGTTCAATGGCCTTGATGGGATCACGCTCCTTCAAGACAAGTCTCAATTCCGTAAAGAGCCGGTGGCCTGAAAGGTCTTTGAAGCAATCGATTTGAATCGCGTTTTTTATGAGCGCGAGTGTCAGCCTGCCGATCTTGAAACCAAACCGCTGTTCGAATCGAACCGCCCGCAATATACGGGTGGGGTCTTCCACAAAACTCAGGTTATGCAGGACCCTGAGCACTTTTTCCTTAATGTCTTTCTGGCCTCCAAAATAGTCGATCAGGGTTCCCCAGTCCTTGCCGTTGAGTTTTACCGCCAGGGTGTTGATCGTGAAGTCCCTGCGGTAAAGGTCCAGTTTCAGACTGCTGGTTTCCACCATGGGCGGGGCGGCCGGAGATTCGTAATATTCCATGCGTGCCGTGGCGATATCAACTTTGAAACCATCCGGAAAAATGAGGACAGCGGTTCCGAACTTCTTGTGGCTCCTCACCCGGGGACCATACTGGTTTGAGAACTCATGGGCAAAATGGATGCCGTCTCCCTCAATCACAATGTCCACGTCCAGATTTTCCCGCTTGAGCAGGACGTCTCTCACCAGTCCCCCGACAAGGTACGCATGATACCCGAGCCGGTCGGCAACATTGCCGAAATCCCTCAGGAGTTTGATGATGTTGGCGGGGAGCCTTTCCTTCAGGGTCCCTGAAAGGTTTTTCTTCCGCAGAAAACGAGAGGGATCTCTTGAGGCATAAAGGAGGTTGGGGACCAGTGGTTCACCCAGCAATGTATTCAGCAAATCCGTTCGGGTGATCACACCGACCACCTTTTTCCCCTCTAGTACGGGCAATATTCTCAGCTTGTTCTGGATGATCAGTTTCTGGACTTTTTGGAGCGGTTCATCGGGGTGAATGGTGGGAAATTCAATATGCATGTAATCACTGACCTTGACCGTATCCAGCCCAAAAAAAACGGCCTTTTCAACGACCTGCCTTGTGACATATCCCTTCAGGCTGCCGTCTTCTCCGATGACCAGGAGCACATTGATATTGTACCTGGTCATGAGGTCAGAGGCATCCTTTACCGTGGCATCGGGCGCAAGATGGATGACCGGGGAGGACATGAGCTCCTTGGCCTTTTGGAATGGCCTGATCCTGCTTCGAAGAAGCGTCTGCAGGGAGCGTTCCACCTGGATCAGGGTCTTGTTCTTGATAGTTGCTGAGGCAGCGTACGGGTGTCCCCCGCCGCCAAGGGCGACCGCAATATCGGCGACGTTCACTTCGGGGATTCGGCTCCTGGCCACCAGGTAGATGCGATCCTCCATCTGGGCAAGCGCGAAGAGCACATTGAGGTTTTCCATTTCCATAAACTTGTGCACCAGGACCGCGAAATCTCCCACATAGTTTTCCCGTATCACCTTTGCGATCACCACATCCACCCCGTTGATGTTCCGGTTCGTTGCAGAATGGATAAGGTCATTCAAGAGCCAGATCTGCTCGGCGGTGAGTTCACGGGTAAGCATGTCTCCGATGACATTGTGGTTGGCTCCCTGTTCCGCCAGCCAGGCTGCTGCTTCATAGTCCTCAGCCGTCGTGGATGAGAAGGTAAAGGAGCCTGTGTCCTCGTGGATGCCGAGGCTCATGATGGTCGCCTCTTCCGGGGTAATTTTGATCCCTTTTTCCCGGAGAATACCGGTAAGGATGGTGGTGGTTGATCCGGTGGGACGGATGACTTCGACCTTTCCACGGATATCGTCATTAAAATCGGGATGATGGTCATAGATATGGATTTCCACGTCTTTCCGGCCGGCGAGGGAGGCAAATTTTCCGATACGGCTTTTCTGGCGTGTATCTACCAGGATGAGCTTTTTCAGCGAGTCAAGATGAATATCCTTTATCTTGGCGAAGTCAAAGAGGTAAGAGGTGGAATGGAGGAAAAAGTTCCTCAGATTTTTCTCCTGGGCACCGGGAAATACCAGGGTGGCCGCGGGGTATATTTTGCTGGCCGCGATCATGGAGGCCAGAGCATCAAAATCCGCGTTGATGTGGGTGGTGATCACCTGGTGGTGTGTCTTTGTTTTTGATGACCCCATAATGCTTATCTGCCATTTTTCTTTTCAGCCGTAAACCGATGGCTGGAAACCGTGAACGATTCTATTGTGAACAAAAAAAGCCGGGCATGACCCATGCGCCGGCTATGTGCGTCCTGTTCATTCAATGGATGTGGGATCGGCTACAAGCCCTTCAATTTCTCTTCAACTTCCTGTTTCTTCTTGCAGTCAATGCACAGGGTGGTGACAGGCCGAGCTTTCAAGCGCTTGTCGGAAATATCCTCTCCGCATTGCTCACAGATGCCAAAGGTACCGTTGTCAAGACGCTCGAGGGCATCCTTGATTTTCATGATGAGTTTTCTTTCCCTGTCCCGGATCCGCAGAGTGAAGTTTCTGTCTGATTCCAGGGAGGCCCGATCGGTCGGGTCAGGAAAGTTATCACCCTGGTCAGTCATGCCGGTCACCGTTTTATTGGCTTCATTGAGGAGGGTCTCCAGCCTCTCGGTGAGGAGCTTCTTGAAATATTTTTTCTGTTTCTCAGTCAACATGTCTCTTTATCCACTTTATAATGAAGATGATTCAAATACCAAAAAAATAGGGCGATGTAAAGAGAAAATGGCACCTTTCCGCAAAACACGCTATATGGTGATTTTTTTCCAGAAATTCTTTCCCTTCTTTTTCTTTCCCGAAAAGGAGATCCCTTCGGTTTCCGCAAAGGCCTCCAGGATTTCACGTTGTTGCTGGGTGAGTTTTTCCGGTATTTTTACCAGGACCCGCACAAACAGGTCCCCACGATTTCGACCATATCGGAGGCTTGGCATTCCCTGACCCTTGATCCTGATGACATCTCCCGGCTGTGTCCCTTTCGGGATGGTGATCTCATGTTCGCCTTCATTGCCAAGGACGGGTATCTGAAAGGTATCACCCAGGGCCGCCTGCACAAATGATACCGGGATTTGACAGATGAGATCATCTCCGTCGCGGGAAAAAAACTCGTGGTCCCGGACGTGGACCACCACAAACAGGTCTCCCGGAGGCCCCCCGTTTTCACCCGGTTCCCCTTCCCCCTGTAACCTGAGCTGGGAGCCGTTGTCCACGCCGGCGGGGATCTTGACAGTCACTTTCCTTTCGACCTTCACTTTTCCGCGACCGCCACATTTTTTGCAGGGATCCGTGATGATTTGCCCCTGTCCATGGCAGGAAGGGCAGGTTGTGCTGATTTGGAAAAACCCTTGGGACCTGATTACCTGTCCTCTTCCCTGGCAGGTAGAGCATATTTCCGGTTGTGTGCCGGGAGTCAGACCGGTTCCGTCGCAAACGGTACAATTGTCCATCCGGTGAAAAACGATCTCCTCTTCCGTCCCGGAAAAGGCTTCTTCGAGGGTGAGTTCCAGGTCATACCGGAGGCTGGGTCCTTGGCGAGGTCGTGATCGGCGATTCGACCTCCTTCCAAAGCCGAAAAAATCCTCGAATATGTCCCCGAAACTTGAAAAAATGTCATCAAAACCGCTGAACCCCCTGAACCCGGTTCCTTCAAGGCCTGCGTGGCCGAATCGATCGTATAATTCTCTCTTTTCTCGGTCCCGGAGCACCTCATAGGCCTCGGCAGCCTCCTTGAAGCGCTCTTCGGCTTCCTTGTCGCCAGGATTTCGGTCAGGGTGGTATTTGAGAGCGAGTTTCCGGTAGGCCCTTTTTATCTGGTCATCATCAGCGTCCCTGGGTACACCGAGTATTTCGTAATAGTCCCTTTTCTCCATGGCTAGTTCCCCTCGGTCGCAGCCTCCTCGCTCTTGGTTTCATCGGGCTTTTCATCGGTGTTCTTGTCAGGGATTTCAGCCTGTTCCTCGGGAAGGGGAAGTTCAGGCGTTGTCTCCTCGATTATGGTACTCGCGAGAGCAGCAAGTTCTTCCTTGGTTGTTGGATACACTTTTCCCGCGGCAATTTCCCGCAGGGCCACAACGATATCCCTGTTTTTCGAAACCACCAGGGGTTCCGCTCCTTTCCTCAACTGGCGCACTCGCTTGGCCGCCAGATGGATAACCGCGAAACGATTATTGACCTTTCTCAGACAGTCTTCAACCGTAATTCTTGCCATATCATGTCTCCTATGAGTAGTATGAGTGACCCATAATTAATTCATGTCGCCGTCGGGATAAGAATTGAAAAGTTTATATTTTTTCTGCTGCTTTTTGCTCTATATTATATCCGAAATCCGAAGCACGAAATTCGAAACAAATTCGAAATTCAAATTTCCCAATGTTAAAAAGGGGCACAAAGGGGCCATGTATCCATAGGCAATGTGAACACACTGGTTTTCGTCATTGAAATTTTCGTCATTTGGTATTGTTTCGAATTTCGATATTCGAATTTTGATCTGATGAGCAGCCAGGTGTTGCCCCGTTTTAGGGGGCTTGCTCATACCACCACTTGTATTGGTGGTCGGTGATTCCTCATCATGGAATCTCAAATAAACTTTACTTTATACCAGTTGATGTGATAAATGTAAAGGTTATTTAGTGCCCATCCATAAATGGCTCTTTTGCCCGATATCGTCGTTATGCTCAAATTTTAATCCTCGAAATACCCTAGCTGTATTCCTGTGGTTAAAATTTTCGCATGCCTAAATCGCGAACAAACTATCTCATTTCCTGATGGACACTGCCATTTGTAAGGATTGGGAAGGCCGCAAATGGAAATCGAAGGCGGTCAAGATCCAATGAATGATCAGGGAGACGGGAGAAAAGGACATGCTGGCCAAGGTGCTCAGTAGCGCCGTTATCGGCATTGATGCGTATATCGTGGAAGTGGAAGTCGATATTGCCCAAGGACTCCCCGCTTTCGCGACCGTCGGCCTGGCTGAGGGGGCGGTTCGGGAAAGCAAGGAGCGTGTCAAGGCCGCCATAAAAAACTCCGGGTACCATTTTCCCGCGGATCGTATCACCGTGAATCTGGCTCCGGCGAATGTCAAAAAGGAAGGGTCCGCCTTTGATCTCCCGATGGCACTGGGCATCCTTGCCGCAACGGAACTGCTGGTGGAGGAGCAGTACAGGGATTATCTCTTCCTGGGTGAACTTGCCCTCGACGGCATGGTAAGACCCGTCAGGGGAGCGCTGCCCATGGCCATTAACGCACGGGATCGCGGCCTGAGCGGTATTTTCCTCCCGCGCGAAAACGCACCTGAGGCCGGGGTGGTGAAGGGCATTCCCATTTATCCGGTGGACACCCTGAGCCAGGTTGTCGAGGCTTTGCAGGAGATCACGCCTCTCTCGCCCGCCATGATAGAAAGAAACAGGCAGTACGATCACCCGGCGTATGACGTGGATTTTCAGGATGTCCGTGGCCAGGAAAATGTCAAGAGAGCCATGGAAATAGCCGCGGCTGGAGGCCATAACCTGGTCATGATCGGTCCGCCTGGATCGGGAAAGACCATGCTCGCAAGACGTCTCCCCACCATCCTTCCGCCCCTCAATTTCGAGGAATCTCTTGAAACCTCGAAAATTTACAGTGTTATGGGACTCATGCCCCAGGGGCAGGGCCTGCTTTCACAACGGCCTTTTCGTTCGCCGCACCACACGGTATCGGACGCAGGACTCATTGGAGGAGGGCAGAATCCCAAGCCGGGGGAAGTGAGCCTTGCCCATAACGGGGTCCTCTTCCTGGATGAATTACCAGAATTCAAGAAAAATGTCCTTGAGGTCCTGCGCCAGCCCATGGAAAATGGCCGGGTGACCATTTCAAGGGCAAGTTCAAGCATCACGTATCCTGCGAATTTTATGCTGGTTGCCGCGATGAATCCCTGCCCCTGCGGGTTTTTCGGGGATCCAAAGCGTGAATGTAACTGCTCTATGGCGCAAATTAACCGTTATCGGGGGAAAGTTTCAGGTCCGCTGATGGACCGGATCGATATACACCTGGAAGTCCCGGCCGTGCCATACAAGGATCTTGCCTCGCCGGAGGAGGGATCTTGTTCTCGAGAAATTCTCGAGCGGGTTGTCGTGGCAAGAAACATTCAGGAGGCCCGTTTTCGTGGAACCAATATCCATACAAATGCAGGGATGAATACCAAGCTCATCAAGAGGTTTTGTAAAGTGGATGAACGATCGAGTTCCCTGCTTGAGAAAGCCATGGAGCGGTTCGGCCTGAGCGCAAGGGCCCATACCCGGATCCTGAAGATCGCCAGGACCATTGCTGACCTTGAGAATCGCGAGGCAATAGCGCCGTCCCACGTGGCAGAGGCTATCCAATACAGAACCCTCGACCGGAGAACACTGGATTGAAGACACTCCTGAAAATATGTTGCTGGTTTTTTTCCATTGCGGTTTTTCTGGGCCTGTGTACCGTGGGAGTCTTTTGGTACCTGTGGTCCAGCAACCTTCCCTATATCGGGTCGCTGAAAGAATACCGGCCCCCGGTTGTTACCGAGATCCTGAGTGAAGATGGACAGGTGATTGGCAGATTCTGGGATGAAAAACGGTTCGTTGTCCCGGTTGAAGATCTCCCTGAACACCTTGTTCATGCGTTCGTTGCGGCGGAAGATGCCCGATTCTATGAGCATGAGGGATTGGACCTCTTGGGTATTGTTCGAGCATTCGTGAAGAATATCAAGGCCGGCAAGATTGAACAGGGCGGAAGTACCATTACTCAGCAGGTAACTCGGTCCCTGTTGCTCAAAAATACGAAAAGAACATACCGCCGAAAGGCGAGAGAGGCCATTTTATCCATTCAGATCGAAAAGAACTTTTCAAAGGAGCGCATCCTTTTTCTCTACCTCAACCAGATCTATCTGGGACAGGGGGCCTATGGCGTGGAGGCTGCGGCGCGAACGTATTTCGGAAAATCTGCAAAAGACCTTGATCTTGCAGAGTCAGCCATGCTTGCGGGTCTGCCCCAGGCGCCCTCGCGGTATTCTCCAGTGAAGCATTTTGAGCTGGCAAAGGCGAGGCAGAAATATGTCCTCGGGAGGATGCGTGAAAACGGATACATAACAGATGATGAGATGCGGGCCGCCCGAGAAGAACCTCTCGACATTCTAAAAGAACGGGAAAATCCATTCAAGAAGGCATCTTATTTCACGGAGCACGTGCGGAAATACCTGCTCAAGAAATACGGGCACGACCTCCTGTACCGTGGTGGGTTGAAGGTCTTTACTACCGTGAACCTTGGCATGCAGAAAACAGCGAGGGAAGCACTGCAAAAGGGCCTGGTGGAACTGGACCACAGAGAAGGGTATCGAGGACCGCTCCGGCATCTCTCAACGGACGAATTCCCTCTGTTCCTGGAAGAGGAAGAAAAGAAAATTACGGAGAATCCGCTCGCACCGGGTGGCGTGGTAGAAGGTCTGGTGGGAAAGGTAGATGATAAGGTGGGAGCGGTGGAGGTCCTGGTGGGGAAGGTACGCTGTTTGCTCCCTTTCAGTGAAATGAAGTGGGCCAGAAAACCGGACCCGAAAAAGGCGTACTACGCGGTAAAATTAAAAAAGCCCTCCCAGGTCCTGAAACAGGGTGATGTAATCCTCATTCGTATAAAAGAAACAGGAATACACCCTTTCTCCTGGATCGTTTCTCTCACCCAGGAACCGGAAGCCCAGGCGGCTCTTCTTTGCATGGAGCCCGGGACCGGTAGGGTGAAGGCAATGATGGGGGGAAGGGATTTTGATGTCAGCCAGTTCAATCGGGCCACCCAAGCCCGGCGCCAGCCAGGCTCGGCCTTTAAACCCCTTATTTACGCTGCCGCACTGGACAAGGGCATGAGCCCTGCCGAGGTCCTTATTGATGCCCCTTACATCGGCATCAAGGAAGGCCCGGAAGAAGAAGACTGGAAACCCAAGAACTACAAGGAAAAATTCTTCGGTCCCACACTGTTCAGGACGGCCCTGGCAAAATCCAGGAATGTCATCACCGTGAAGATCCTGAAAAAGATCGGTGTTTACTATGCTATCCAGTATGCCAAAAGGTTGGGAATAGAGTCGGCGCTAAGCCCTGATCTGTCCCTGGCGCTCGGTTCATCCGGGGTTTCGCTCATGGAACTCACGCGCGCGTATTCCGTATTCGCGAACGGGGGTATGCTGATCAACCCGATTTTCATTGACAGGGTTGTTGACCGGAGCGGTCAGGTTCTCGAGGAACACGAACCCCAACCCAGGCAGGTCATTTCCCCGGAAACAGCATATATCATGACGGACCTGCTCCAGGCGGTCATCCAGGAGGGTACCGGGTGGAGGATCAAGGCCTTGAAAAGACCTGCAGCCGGGAAGACAGGCACCACAAATGATCTGCGAGATGCCTGGTTTATGGGATATACTCCGGAGCTGGTGACTGGGGTGTGGGTCGGGTACGATGACCGGCGTTCCATGGGAAAGGGGGAGACCGGTTCCCGGGCGGCCAGTCCTATCTGGCTTCATTTTATGTCATCGGTGCTTGCAGGGAAACGGGTCATAGCTTTCCCCGTTCCGGAAGATATTGTCTTCGCCAAGATAGATGCCAAGACCGGGCTCCTGGCGAGTTCTTTCTCCAAGGAGACGGTTTTTCAGGCCTTTAAACAGGGCACCCAGCCAGAGAAATATTCTCCGAAACCCACCAATCCGAAAACCGGGCAATTCCTCCAGTTTGACATGGATTTCAACCAGTAAAAACTTAGTTTTGTGCCCTATGTCGTATGCCCCATTTCTTCCAAGTCTTTTATGCCGTGGTATACGGTATCAAAAAGCTCCTGTATATCCTCTTTTTCGAGACAGGAGAAAGCCACCCGGAGGTCCGTCTTCCCCAGAGAAATAAGCCCAACCCCGTATTTGTCAAGCAGATGAACCCGAAGGGTCTCAGCATCCACGGTCTTGAGCCGGAGGCACATGAAATAGCCGGAGTTGAAGGGGTACGGCGCCCAGGCGCCGTCATAGCGGGAATCCGAAAGCACCCGTTTGACCTCTTCTGCCCGCTCTTTCATGATGCGCAGCTTTTCCGCCTTGGCGGCGGAGTAGTCTTGCGAGCCCATTGCTTTCAGGACAATCTCCTGGCTCAGATGAGATGCATTGGAGATAGATCCTCTGACTGCACCCGCTGTTTTCCGCTCAAGCGCGTCATACAAAGGCACCGGATCCCCATGCACGGTTACTCCATAGGTGATGAACCCAACCCTGAGGCCCCAGGCAAAATCCTCCTTGGTCGCTCCATCCAGCTTCACGCACAGGAGCCTGGGATGCACGCCTGTGAGGGTTGAAAAGATGGATTCCTGAAGACACTGCTCATCATAAAAGAGCCCGAAATATGCATCATCTGTCACGGCAATGACATTGGTGCCGCTCTCCGCGAGATTTTTCAGGGTTTCCTTGATTTCTGCCGCCTCGTCAGGGGTAACGGTGTATCCTGTCGGATTGTTGGGAAAATTGAGAAGCACGATCACTTTCCCCCTTTTTTCCCCTTCAGACATGACGCAGGCTTTAAAGGCCTTCAAATGAAATTTTCCTTCCGAGTCAAACAGGGGGTATTGAATCATTTCCGCGCCCCGCCGTACCTGGAATATGAGGTTATAGTTTCCCCACAGCTTGTCAGGGAGAAGGAGCGCATCCCCGGGATCAACCCACATGTCGGCAACCACGCTCAGTCCGTGGGTGAGGGCCTGGCTGACAATGGGAAGGCTGATCGCTTTGGCCGAGAGGGATGGATTTTTTTGGATAATGGCTGCTTTCCAGGTTTTCCGGAGAGCAGGGATACCGAAGGAAGGGGCATAAGTGAGCGTCTGCTCCGGAGTGAGGCCGTTCACCATGGCCATCACGGCGGGCAGATGCATTGCGCTTCCCTTTTCAGTTGCCATACCAATAGTCGCGTTGAAACGGTGCGCTTTCACTTTTGCCTCGGCACTTTGTGAAAGGATTCCTTTCGGGAAAAAAAGGGCTTTGCCGACATCTGAAAGCATCTCATAGACGTGGGTGTTGCCCTCTCGTATAATGCCGTTCAACTCTTCAGCAATGGGATTTGCCATGGTCTTTCCTCCAGAGGAATGTCTCTCTCCACCGGGCTTGGCGTTTGTCCGGGAGGATAAAGACTACCGGTGGCTTCATAATTTTGTCAAGCAAAAGGAGACATTGATTTGACTTGACTTGGAAACAGCACTCCCTATATATAGGGGCTGGTAATCAAAGCGTCTGGAATGGAAAGGGGTAAGCTATGAGAGATGTGGTGATTGTCAGTGCTTGCAGGACGGCGATAGGGGACTTCGCAGGTTCTTTGAAGACCGTATCGGCCACGGACCTGGGTGCAAAGGTCATCGCGGAAGCGATTTCGCGGGCCGGTATTGGAAAAGAAGATGTGGATGAAGTGATTATGGGATGTGTTCTCCCGCACGGCCTGGGGCAAAACCCGGCCAGGCAGTCCCTTGTCCGAGCCGGTCTCCCGTGGGAAGTAGGCGCCTTGACCGTGAACAAAGTGTGCGGGTCGGGGCTCAAGGCGGTCATGCTGGGGGCGCAGGCCATTCAATGCGGGGATGCTGAAGTTGTCGTGGCCGGCGGCCAGGAAAATATGAATCTGTGCCCGTACATGCTGAAAAAGGCACGCACAGGCTATCGCATGAACAATGATGCTATTGTTGACGGCATGGTGCATGACGGGCTCTGGGATCATGTGAACGATTTTCACATGGGAATGAGCGCTGAGCTGGTGGCGGAAAGATACAGTGTCACCCGGGAAGACATGGATTCTTTTGCCCTCCGGTCCTATGAAAAGGCATGGGATGCCATTGAAAAAGGATCATTCAAGGATCAGATCCTCCCGGTGGAGGTCCCGGTGCGGAAAGGCGATCCAAAGATATTTGACACCGATGAGATCCCGTTGAGAAAACCGAAGACCAGCGCCGATGCCCTGGGCAGGCTGCGTCCCGCGTTCAAGAAGGATGGAATGGTCACCGCCGGGAACGCTTCAAAAATAAGCGATGGCGCTTCCGCGCTCGTGCTCATGTCGCGGGAGCGGGCTGAAAATTTGGGATGCAGGCCCCTGGTGCGGGTCGGCGCCCAGGGAGCCGCGGGGATAGACATGAAGTATGTGCTTGTCGCTCCCATTTACTCCATTCCAAAAGTCCTGGCCAAGGACGGCCTGGATATCGGTGATGTGGATCTCCATGAAATCAACGAGGCCTTCAGTTCATCATCCGTGGCCATAAACCGAGAGCTCGGTATTGATCCGGACCGTGTCAATGTGCACGGCGGGGCCGTGGCCTTGGGCCATCCGATCGGGGCGAGCGGCGCCAGGGTCCTCACGACCCTCATCTATGCCATGAAAGAACAGGATGTGGAGATTGGTGAGGCCACCCTTTGCCTCGGGGGTGGTGAAGCCGTGACTCTCATCATCTATAACGAAACATAGGAGATTCATCATTGAGAAAAACATTTGTTTTGATAAACAGGAAAACCGCTTAGTTATAGTAGCGTTTGCAAAGCTGGATAGGCACGAAGTCCATCGATTCGTAAACATGCTAACGTCTTTTAACGCGGCCAAAAGTACTGCTTCCCGGGAAGGCAGGGGGACGGGATGTTGGTATATTTATGAATCACCGCACTAAATAAGAGGAGGAAAGATACAATGAGAGATGTGGTTATAGTAGCTGGAACAAGAACCCCGGTGGGATCTTTCGGAGGAAGCCTGAAATCTGTGCCCGTGGTGGATCTCGGCGCCCTCGTGCTCAAGGAAACCCTGAAGAAAGCAGGCCTCAGGCCTGTTGCTCCTTCATCCCTGACGCGGTATGAACCGGACAGCCTCAAAGGCCTGGGCATGATCGACTTGGAAAAGAAAGGGCATGACTATGACGAGTCTTTGCAGCCCGTTGAGATAAACGAAGTGGTCATGGGAAACGTTGTCGGCGCGGGGCAGGGACAGAACGTCACCCGGCAGGCCATGATCAAGGCGGGGATTCCCAAGGAAACACCGGCATTCACCGTGAGTAAGGTATGCGCGTCGGGTATGAAGGCCGTAGCCCTGGCCGCCCAGGCCATTCGCTATGGAGAGGCTGATGTTATCCTGGCGGGCGGAATGGAAAACATGAGCATGATCCCTTACGCGCTCCCTGCGGCCCGGTGGGGCGCACGGATGAATAATAAAGAGCTCGTAGACCTGATGGTCTTTGACGGTCTGTTTGAAATTTTTTATGGGTATCACATGGGGATCACCGCCGAAAATATCGCGGAGAAGTATGGTATATCGAGGGCGGAACAGGATGAACTGGGCGCCCTGAGCCACGAGCGGGCCAGGACCGCTATCACAGAAGGATTGTTTAAAGACGAAATCGTTCCCGTCCCCATTCCCCAGCGAAAGGGAGACCCGGTGATGTTTGACACGGATGAGCGCCCCATGGACACCAGTGTGGAAAAAATGGCGAAACTCCGGCCGGCGTTCAAGAAAGACGGCACGGTCACCGCGGGAAACGCCTCGGGTATAAATGATGCGGCGGCAGCACTCCTCCTCATGTCTGCGGAAAAGGCCAATGAACTGGGGCTGACAGCGCTGGCAAAGGTACGGGCTACCGCATCCGCAGGGGTTGACCCGGCATTCATGGGCCTGGGGCCCATACCGGCGGTCCGGAAAATCCTGGAAAGGGAAAAGCTCGGGATCAACGACTTCGGTACTATCGAACTCAATGAAGCATTCGCGTCCCAGGCAATTGCCTGCATGCGGGAACTGAACTGCGACCAGGAAAAGACCAATGTTCTGGGGAGCGGGATTTCCATTGGTCACCCCATCGGATGCACCGGCGCCCG
Source organism: Deltaproteobacteria bacterium (assembly GCA_019309145.1). Classification (GTDB taxonomy): domain Bacteria; phylum Desulfobacterota; class DSM-4660; order Desulfatiglandales; family Desulfatiglandaceae; genus B46-G9. Next base: position 13,238 of record JAFDGR010000030.1, read on the forward strand.
CATTATCGTAACGCTGCTTGGGGAAATGCTGAGAAAGGGACATGCGTTGGGACTTGCGTCCCTCTGCATCGGTGGCGGGCAGGGCATGGCCACTGTGCTGGAAAAACCATAACTGGAAGGCGGAAAGGGGAATAAGGTTGATACGAAATTGAAAAAACCCTTGAACCGTGAACGGTAGAGCGAAGACGGATAAAGGAGTGCATTATGGCATATGAAAACATCATTTTTGAGAAAGACGGGAATGTGGCCATCATCAAGTTCAACCGCCCAAAGGCATTGAACGCCATCAACCCGGACGTGCTGGCCGAGGTGAACAACGCCCTTGACCGCATCGACTCTGATCCCGACATAAAGGTCCTCATCCTGACCGGGGAAGGGGAAAAGGCCTTTGTGGCAGGGGCCGATATCTCCCATATGGTCAACCTGAGCCCCCTGGAGGGCAGGAGATTTTCAAGGGAGGGGCAGAGCCTCCTCTTTCGCTTGGAGAAACTGCCGATCCCGGTTATCGCCTGTGTCAACGGGTTTGCCCTGGGCGGTGGGACTGAGATATCCATGGCGTGTGATTTCATCTATGCATCGGAAACAGCCAAGTTCGGTCAGCCTGAGATTAATCTCGGGATTATCCAGGGCTTTGGCGGGACCCAGCGACTCTCGCGTCTTGTTGGAAAGGCAATGGCCAAGGAACTGTGCATGACCGGGGTTCTGATCAGCGCGGCGGAAGCAAAGGAAATAGGTTTGGTCAACAAGGTATTTGCTCCGGAAAAGCTCTGGGAGGAGACAATGAAGACCGCCCGCCTGCTTGCTACCAAGGGAAAAGTATCCATGCGGGGGGTGAAACACTGCATAGACCGGGGCTATGACCTGGATCTCATGTCAGGGTGTTACCTGGAAGCTGATGCCTTTGCCCTGTGCATGGCAAGCCCGGATGGAAAGGAAGGAATGTCCGCGTTCCTGGAAAAGAGAAAACCTGCATTCAAAGGCGGGTTGTGATTATTTCGCACAAGAGATCATATTCACCCTGTTTATCTTGTCAAAATTTCTAACGTATTTAAAGGGGGTTTGTGAGCAAGATGGATTTTGAGCTGACTGAAGAGCAACAAATGGTGCGCGATATGGCCCGGCGATTCGCCGAGACCGAGATCAAGCCGAAGGCCGCTGAGCTTGATGAGAAACATGAACACCCCGAGGCCATCATCAAACAACTGGCTGAACTGAAGATGTTGGGCATAGCCGTGCCTGAGGAGTACGGCGGCGGGGGGATGGACAATGTGAGCTATTCCCTCGCATTGATCGAAGTGTCCAAGGCCTGTGCCTCGACCGGCGTTATCATGTCCGTAAACAATTCGCTCTATTGCTTTCCAGTGATGGCCTACGGGACGGAAGAGCAGAAGAAAAAGTACCTTACTCCGTGTGCTTCAGGAGAATTTCTGGGGTGTTATGGGCTCACCGAGGCCAACGCGGGATCGGACCCGAAAGGGATGCGGACCATGGCTGTCAGGGATGGAGATGGTTGGATCCTGAACGGTGAGAAGAAATTTATTACAAACGGCAATGTCTCACGGTATACTGTGTTGGCGGCAGTAACTGATAAGGACGCCGGATATAAAGGGATTACTTCATTTGTACTGGACCTGGAAAACACACCTGGCTTCAAGGTTGGTCGTGTAGAGGAAAAGCTGGGCATTCTTGCCTCCGGCACAGCAGAGCTTGTTTTTGAAGATGCCAGGGTATCGGGTGAAGCCCTGCTTGGAAAAGAGGGAGAGGGATTCAAACAGATGCTCACTACCCTTGACGGGGGTCGCATCGGGATCGCCTCCCAGGCCGTGGGCATTGGGCGGGCGGTCCTGGAAGAGTCGCTGGAATACGCGAAGACAAGAGAACAGTTCGGAAAGGCCATCACTTCGTTCCAGGCAATCCAGTGGAAACTCGCTGATATGGCCACGGAGATGGATGCCGCGGAATTACTCACTCTGCGGGCCGCCTGGCTTGAAGACCACCAGAAGCCCTATGAGAAAGCGGCTGCCATGGCCAAGATGTATGCCTCTGACGTGACCATGCGGGCGGCAATAGAAGGTGTCCAGATACTGGGAGGATACGGCTACTGCAAGGAATATCCAATGGAGCGTCACATGCGGGACGCCAAGATCTGCCAGATCTATGAAGGCACCAATGAAATTATGCGGTTGGTTATTGCCAGAAACCTCATTCGGGGAAAATAGAGGAAGTCCTCGGTATCAGGGAACCGGCTTCCGGAGGGCGGGGCCTGGTTTCGGATCGGGAGGTGACCTATGTCGCTGACATTCAATAAAGAGATCTTTGAAGAGATCGAAAAGGGCAAAGAGACTTGGGATGAAACGTGCAGGGACGCGTTTTCCTGTAAACCGGAACGCCTCAAGCGGTTTTCAACCGTCTCTGACCAGGAAATCAAGCGAATTTACACCCCGGGGGACGTGAAGGAACAGGATTTCATGAGAGACCTGGCCTTTCCCGGCCAGTTTCCCTTTACCAGGGGTGTGCAACCTTCCATGTACCGTGGCCGTTTGTGGACCATGCGCATGTTTGCGGGCTTAGGATCTGCCGCCGACACGAACCGCCGGTTTCATCTCCTGGTGAAAGCGGGGCAGACCGGGCTTTCCACCGCCTTTGATATGCCGACACTCATGGGGTACGACACAGACTCCCCCAAAGCAAGAGGAGAATGCGGAAAGTGCGGGGTCGCGATTGACACCCTGGTGGACATGGAAGATCTTTTCGCCGGTCTCCCCATTGACCGGATAACCACGTCCATGACCATTAATCCCCCGGCAGCGGTCATCTGGGCCATGTACATCGCCATGGCGGAAAACCGCGGTATTGACCGCCGGGTGCTGGGGGGAACTATCCAGAACGATATGCTCAAGGAGTTCATTGCCCAGAAGACCTTTATGTGTCCGCCGGGGCCCTCCCTCCGTATCATCACTGATACCGTGGAATTCGGCACCAAGGAGGTCCCGAAGTGGAATACCATCAGCATCAGCGGGTACCATATCCGGGAGGCAGGATCGACCGCGGTACAAGAACTGGCATTCACCATTGCCGACGGGATCGCGTATACGCAGGCCGCCATCGACCGGGGGCTCAATGTGGATGACTTTGCGCCACGTTTTTCTTTCTTTTTTAATTCCCATCTGGATTTTTTCGAGGAGATCGCCAAGTTTCGAGCAGCAAGGCGCATGTGGGCCAAGATCATGAAGGAGCGGTTCAACGCGAAAAACCCGCGTTCCTGGTGGCTTCGCTTCCATACCCAGACCGCGGGCTGTTCTCTCACCGCTCAGCAACCATATAACAATGTGGTGAGGACGGCACTTGAGGCCCTGGCCGCGGTGCTGGGCGGAACCCAGTCCCTGCACACCAATTCCCTTGACGAAGTGTTGGCAATACCGACCGAAGAGGCTGCAACTATCGCCCTGAGGACCCAGCAGATTATTGCCGAGGAATCAGGCGTGGCGAATACCATTGATCCCCTGGGCGGGTCTTATTTTGTAGAGGCCCTGACAAATCAGATGGAGGATCAGGCCTTTGAAATCATCCAGAAAATAGATGACATGGGCGGCATGCTCTCGGCTATTGAAAAAAATTACCCCCAGCAGGAAATTGCTGATGCCGCGTACCACTACCAGAGACAGATCGATGAACTGGATCGAACCGTGGTGGGAGTGAATAAGTATGTGACCGAGGAAGATATCCCCGTTGAGATCCTGGAAATAGACGAAGAACTGGAACGTATTCAGATGGAAAAGACCCAACAGATCAAGAACGACCGGGATAACAAAAAGGTCACCGAGGCACTGGAAAAGGTGGGGGAGGCCTGTACCGGCACCACGAACGTGATGGAGCCGATCATTGAAGCAGTCAAGGCCCACGCCACGCTCCAGGAAGTATGTGACGTCTTTCGCCGGGTCTACGGGGAATACAGGGATCCGGGAATTTATTAAAATGAAGGCATAGGGAAGAAGGCATAAGAACAAGCGAAGAGGGTTGTTTATGAAGCACGAACGGAAACTGAGAGTGATGGTGGCGAAACCGGGTCTGGACGGGCATGACCGGGGTGCCCGTATTATTGCCAGAGCATATCGTGACGCGGGTTTTGAAGTGGTTTACACCGGGCTTCACCAGACCCCGGAGGAAATCGTTGAGGCGGCCATACAGGAAGACGTGGATATGCTTGGGCTTTCCAGCCTCGCGGGGGCCCACATGTACCTTTTTCCTCGTGTCATTGAACTGCTCAAGGACAAGGGAGCGGAAGATATCGTTGTCTGCGGGGGAGGAATTATCCCCGACGAAGATATCCCGAGGCTGAAAGATGCCGGTGTCAGGGAAATCTTTACCCCAGGGACCCCCCTTGACGAAATAACCGCTTGGGTAAAGGAGCATGTACATCCGAGAGATTAGAGATCCGAGACTGGAAACTTGAAACGAGAACGGTGATGAATCCAATAGCAGAAAAAGTCATCTCCGGGGATATCCGTGCCGTGGCCCGCTTGATCCGGGATATTGACGACGGCATGCCCGGGGTCCGCGAAGTCCTGAAAGATATTTATCCCCATACGGGCAAGGCATATATCATCGGCATTACCGGTGCGCCGGGAGTGGGAAAGAGCACGCTGGTGGACCAGATGGTTGGGCACCTGAGAGAAAACGGGAAGACCGTAGGCGTCCTCGCAGTGGATCCCACCAGCCCATTCAGCGGGGGCGCGATCCTCGGGGATCGCGTTCGAATGCAGCGGCATAGTCTGGATGACGGTGTGTTTATTCGTTCCCTCGCGACCCGTGGACATTTCGGCGGACTTACCCAGTCGACCAGGAGCGCCATTGATGTCCTGGATGCAATGGGCAAGGACGTGGTTATTGTGGAGACCGTGGGAGTGGGTCAGGATGAAGTAGACGTGGTGAAGAGCGCCCACAGCACCGTCATCGTGGTTATTCCCGGTATGGGAGATGATATCCAGGCTATCAAGGCGGGTATTCTGGAAGTCGGGGATATCTTCGTGATAAACAAGGCGGAACGGGAAGGATCAGACAAGACCCTCAGTGATCTGCGGTTGATGATCGACATGGATCAAAAGAAATATGAGGGTGGGAGATGGAAACCTCCCATTATCAAGACCCAGGCAGTTTTTGACAAAGGGGTCACCGATCTGCTGAAAGAGATTGAAAACCATAAGAAATACCTTGAAGAAAGCGCTGAAGGCCTTTTTTTCAGGAGGAAAAAAGAAAAGGTGCGTGAGGAGCTGGCCGACATGGTGAAACAACGGCTCATCGAGGTGGTGCTTGAAAGGATCATTGATTCCGGGGACTTTGATGAGGCGGTGGAGTCCGTGGCATCAGGAAAAATTGATCCTTACAGTGCCTGTGACAAGCTGTTGCAATCCGGGTTTGAAATCAAGCCGGGAGATTGAGGCTTCTGTTTACCGGACCTCCCGTGGTGTGCGCATGTCAATAGCTTTTTGGTGGATACGACAGATCGTCTTTATTCTTGCGGCCCTTTTTTTCACGTCTTTCGGGATCCGCGTGCTTATTTCCGCTTACACGCTAAAAGACCCGTTTTCCTTTGTATTGACCTTTTTCGCCTCAAACCTGATTATCCTCATCAGTCTTGTGATGCTGGTCGCATTTTGCATCCAGATCTGGAAAGTCATGAAAGGTTACAGGGATAATAAATAGGGAATATCGGTATGATCATGAAACTCGTTATTGAGCATTTTGAAACTGGCTCGTGAGAAAGGAGAGAGGGAATGCCTGCAAAAAAGACGGGAAAACCCATCGGGAAAAAGCTTTTGAAGCTGCGGCGTGAAAAAAAGCTCACTCTGAAGCACATGGCCAACGAGACCGGTCTCGCCACACAGTACATTTCGAAGATTGAAAAAGGAGAAGTGATTCCTCCGGTTGCCGTCCTTCTCCAATTATCAAGGGCCCTGGAAATTGATTCGAGTCTCCTGCTGCAGGAAGAAAAGAGTCGTGTGAGTAAGAAATCCGCGGACGATTATCAGAGAAGGACCGAGGATTATACGTATGAAACCCTGACCCCTGAAGCGAGGCACAAGCATCTGAAGGCCTTCAAGGTTTTCATAGATCCCAAATCCCAGCACAAGGGCGTGAGCTACCAGCATGTAGGTGAAGAATTCATCTATGTCCTGTCTGGAAAGATTGAGGTCAAGGTTGGGGAGAACAAGAATCGGCTCGGCCCCGGTGAATGCATCCACTTCAACTCATCCATCGTACATAAGCTCAGGAATCTCAGCTCCGAGAAAGCGGAGTTGATCGTGGTCCTGTATACACCTTAACCCGGATAACGGGTGAGGAAAAAAGATATGGCCTATCATCTGACCGAAGAACAGAGAATGATTCAGACAATGGTCCGCGATTTCGCCCGGGATGTCCTGCTTCCGACCGCCGCCGAGCGAGATATCACCAAGGAATTCCCTGCTGAAAACATAAGACAAATGGGGGAACTGGGTCTCATGGGAATGAATGTCCCGCCGGAATACAATGGCGCCGGTGTTGATACGGTGAGCTATTCCGTGGCCCTCCAGGAAGTAGCGTATGCCTGCGCCGCCACTGCCGTTATCATGTCGGTCCATAATTCCGTGGCCTGTGGCCCCATCTACCTTTTTGGTTCAGATTACCTGAAGGAACACTATTTAAAATCCCTTGCGGCCGGAAAGAAACTGGGATGCTTTGCGCTCACGGAGCCAAGCGCGGGATCTGACCCCGCGGGTCAGCGTTCCCGGGCAGTAAGAGATGGGGATAGCGACGTCATAAACGGCACCAAGATGTTCATTACCAGTGGAAAACATGCCGACGTTGTCGTGGTGACTGCTTACACTGACCGGGAGAAAAAACACCGGGGAATCAGCGCATTTGTGGTAGAAAAGGGTACCCCGGGATTTTCTGTGGGAAAGGAAGAGGACAAGATGGGACTCCGGGGTTCAGACACCACGGAACTTATTTTTGAAGACTGCCGGGTCCCTGCGGAAAACCTTCTTGGGCAGGAGGGCGATGGGTTTGTTATTGCCATGGCCTCGCTGGATGGTGGCAGAATCGGCATCGCGTCTCAGTCTGTCGGGGTGGCCCAGGCCTGCCTTGATGCTGCAGTGCATTATGCCCGGGAGCGGGTTCAGTTTAACAAGCCCATCTCGCAGTTCCAGGGAATCCGATGGATGATCGCGGATATGGCCACGCAGATCGAAGCGGCAAGACTCCTGACCTTTAACGCGGCGGCAATGAAAGACAGGGGAGAAAATTTTTCAGCAGCCGCTTCCATGGCCAAGGTCTTTGCTTCGGAAATGGCCAACAAGGTCGCCTACCAGGCCCTTCAGATTCACGGAGGATATGGATACATCAAGGAATACCCGGTGGAACGGTATTACCGTGACGCCCGGGTCTTCACGATCTATGAAGGCACCTCGGAGATCCAGAGGAAGGTTATTGCGAAGCATATCATCGGAAAGTAGGCAGCCCCCATCCCTCAATGGCCATTTTGCCCGATATCTTTGAACAATACAGTGACTTCATTCCCGACTTTGATTCCTTCCAGCAAAGCATCAAAAAGCCCCTTCCCATGCACGTTCGTGTCAACACATTAAAGGCCACCCCTGAGCAAGTGGTATCGTCGTTGACGCAAAAAGGGGCATTGCTTCAAAAAAGCCTGCGTGATGATGAAACGCTCTATAGCATTGATGATCTTGCTTCTCCCGGAAATACCCTGGAATACTTCATGGGGTACATCCATCCCCAGGCATTGACCTCCTGCCTGGTTTCTCTGGCCTTACATCCGGAACCGGACTCCCTTGTCCTGGATCTTTGCGCGGCGCCCGGGGGGAAGACGTCGCACCTCGCACAGCTCATGGGGAATACCGGGCTGATCGTTGCCAATGAACTCTACCGAAATCGCCATATTCCCCTGGGCAATACCCTGACGAGACTGGGGATTATGAACACGGTGGTAACAGCCTACCAGGCACAGGAATTTCCTCTGAAGCAGCAATTCGATTTTGTCGTGGCGGACGTGCCCTGCTCGGGAGAAGGAAGATTCAGGCAGGTCAGGGCCGATTTCACGTACCGGGAGACCAAGGAAAAGGCCCTGCTTCCGGAACTCCAGAAGAAAATTCTCCTCCGGGCCTACGAACTACTGCAACCGGGCGGAAAAATGGTGTACGCGACCTGCACCTACAACCCTGCAGAAAATGAAGCAGTTGTGGCGCATCTTTTGAACGAACGGGATGCGGTCCTCTTTCCCATGAATATTGATCTTGCCGCTGAACCGGGGCTTTCCGCCTGGAGAGGTGAAACCTATGGAAAAGAACTCGAAAGAACACTCAGATTCTATCCTCACCGCGTCGATTCGGTGGGATTCTTCCTGGCCGGAATTAGCAGATCCTGTTGAGCGTGATTTCCTCCTGTCCTCCCTTGAGGATCGTTTCGGCATGGATCGCGAAACATTTCAAGGCCTCCTGTTTTTCAGGAAGCAAAAAAGCTGGTGGGTCTGCACCGACACGCCCCTGCTGGCCCGGGTCTCGCGCCTGAAGATCTCAAGAATGGGGATGAAGGCGTTTCAAAAGGTGGGACAATTCCTGAAGCCAACCACCCGGTTTATGCAGATGTTCGGATCTTCTGCGACCAAGGCGGCACTTGTTATCACTGAAACGCAGCTCCTTGAGCTTGTGGAGGGGAAAGAGCTTACCCTTGACCTTGGCCTTGATCAGGGATATGTAATCCTGAAGCTCGATGAAAAACGGGTGGTAGGCCTTGGCTTGTATGTAAACGGCACCGTGAGAAGCCAGATTTCCAAAAAAGCCTTGAAAGAGGCCATGCTCAGGGGAGGAAAATGATTACAAAAGAAAAACTGGAAAAATATGCTGATGTACTTTTGTGGGGCCTGCGGACGGCCCGCGCGGAAAAATACAGGCGCGGAGATATTGTCCTGGTACGGTATGACCGTGCCGCGGTTGCCCTGGCGGAAATCCTCCAGGGCAGGCTCCTGGACAGGGGGCTCAATCCTGTTCTGCGGGGTGGCCTGACTCCCCTGATGGAGCATAATTTCTACGGTAAATCAAACAGGAGGCAGCTTACCTTTGTGGCTCCGGGAGAGAAAGAGCTTTGCGAGAACCTGCACGGCACCATATCGCTTCTTGCGCCGGAATCATTAACCCACTTGAGTGATATCGATCCCAGGAGGATCGGCAAGGCAGCAGTGGCACGGAAATATTTGCGGGATATCCTGCAGGAGCGCGAGGATTTCGGGACGTTCGGCTGGACTTTGTGTATGATGCCCACAGATGAACTGGCGAGGCAGGCTGCATTGACCACGCGCCAGTACGCGAACCAGATTGTGCAGGCGTGCTATCTAGACAAGCCGGATCCGGTCAGGGAATGGAAATCCATTCACCGGAAGGCGATCCGGATCAAGAAATGGCTGAACAGCCTGGACGTGCAACAGCTTCACGTGGAATCAAGACATATTGACTTGAGGATCAGGCCGGGTGAGAAACGAAAATGGGTGGGCATATCCGGGCACAATATCCCAAGCTTTGAAATCTTTCTTTCCCCCGACTGGCGCGGTACCGAAGGGGTGTATTATGCCAATCTGCCATCCTTCCGAAGCGGAAATTACGTGAAGGGGGTACGCCTGACTTTCAAGAGAGGCTCCGTTGTTGCTGTTGAGGCCCAAAAAGGAAGGGACTTTGTGGCAAAACAACTCTCCATGGACTCCGGTGCAAACCGGGTCGGCGAGTTTTCCTTGACGGACAAACGCTTTTCCCGGATCAACCGGTTCATGGCAAATACCCTTTTTGATGAAAACTTCGGAGGGAAAGAAGGAAACTGTCACCTGGCCGTAGGAGCATCGTATTCAGACACCTTTGACGGTGATCCCCAGGAACTCACTAAAGGGAGGAAAAAGGAATTGGGGTTCAATGATTCAGCACTCCATTGGGACCTGGTGAATACTGAACCGAAACGGGTTACCGCTCTTCTCCAGAACGGCAAGCAAAAGGTGATCTACGAAAAGGGAATGTTTGTACTTTGAGCGGATCATGCTTGAACACACTTTTATCCACATTCCGGGCATTGGCCCGAAGACAGAGCAGTCTCTCTGGCACCAGGGAATCACAACCTGGCATGAGTTCCTTGGGAGAAAAGCTCCTGTTTTTTCTCCTGGAAAGGAGAAAATAGCGCGTGAGGTACTCGCCGCCTCCGTCACGCACCGGCGGGATGCACGATTTTTTCGTGATCTGCTTCCTGCAAGAGAAATGTGGCGACTTTTCGGGGCATTCCGTGAAAAGTCGGTGTACCTGGACATAGAAACCAATGGAGGACAACAAGGCATTCACGAGATTACCGTTATCGGGATCTTTGACAGGATAGATGTGCAGACATTTGTGAGCGGGAGGAACCTTACGGAATTTGAAACGGCCATTTCAGAATATGACCTTCTCATCACTTTTAATGGCACTACTTTCGATCTTCCGTTTATCCGGCGAGCATTTCCAGGCATTTCTCTCCCACCGGCCCATATCGACCTCCGCTTTCTCCTGAACAGGCTGGGGTATCGTGGCGGATTGAAAAAAATTGAAAAAGACTTTGGGATACAACGTTCTCCCTCCATTGACGGTCTGAACGGGTAAGATGCGGTGATGCTGTGGAACGCATACGAGTGGGGAGATAAGAATGCTCTCGACCGGCTGATCCAGTATAACCGGGCTGATATCGTGAACCTCGATCCCCTGATGGAATTGGCCTTTGAGGCCATGAAAAACAAATTATTCCAGGAACATTTCCCGGGCTTTGACCCCTTCACAAACCACGCTTCTTAGAAGCCAGGATCTCTCAATAACTTCCTGAAAATGCAGTGCTATTTATCTTAGCACGCCAGCCGGACCTGCTTCTCTTTAAAACGAAAAAAATGCCAACGGAAAAGAACAGTGATGAATTCAGTTCTTCCCTCTTAATACTATTTTACTTGACATTTCATTCGTTTAAATGTATGTGTTATGCCCGCAAATCGGCATAGTAATGAAAAGATCATTTAAGTAAAAAACAGCACGAAAATATGGATGGGAAAGGCAGTTTACTGTTCTATTGGGAAGTGGCAATAAAAATGAATATTCAACCGTCTTTTTCGCGTAAATTTTCCCGTTTTGCCCACATGCTGGTGTAGCCTTTAAAGGGAGAGAGAATGGGCAGGTCTCCGCTAAAAACAGCCTTCCAAAAAGAAGCTTCTCAGAAGCCCACAGCACCGGGCAAGCCATCCTGATCATTCAGTCCATGTCCGGCCCATGGGGGGAAAGGCCCTGGTTAATATTCTGAACTACCTTCACTTTTCAGATCGTCCTGTTTTTGTCCATATCCAGAAAAACGGGGATTCCGAGGGGTTCCTCTTGCCTGTTTACCCTGAACCATGCCTGGACGGGGAGATCGCCTGCCGCTTTGCGTCCGACAGCGGCATTGAGGAATCGGGTGAGGAGGTGAAAAACCTGATCATTGATGACGGAAAGTCCATGATCATGGTCCCTGCTGGGCTGAAAGATATGGATAAGCGATCTTTCACGATCTATCTTCCTGAAACCAGCTATGTCATTGCCCGGCGAGAAGCCAAGCGGTATCCCTGCTCCGGGGTGTCCGCTGAAATCCGAAAGAACGGGCAGGTTTTCCAGGGAGAACTCAGAGATTTCGGCCCTGCCGCCTTTCGCGTGATCCTGGACAAAGGTTCTGCTTTCAGGAGATCATTCCTCAAAGTGGGGGACACCGCCGCCGTTGAACTGAAAAAAAGGGGGGCGCCCTGTTTCTCCGGGACCTGTACCTGCCTCCGGGTTGCATCGGACTTCGGGCATTGGGAAGCCGTTTTCTCACCTCCTGCAGCTTCAATGCAGGTTTTTAAAAAAAGGACCGTCCGCAATCCCCGGGTCCAATTGAAACCCAGCCCAACCATCTCGTTTGAGCACCCGTTGTTGCAAAGGCAGTTCCATATGGAAGTATCTGACATCTGCAGTTCAGGCGTTTCCATTTCCGAGGAAGATAGCGGATGTCTTCTGTTTCCAGGAATGCGAATTCCGGAACTCACTGTGTGTTACGCGGGATCTATTGTTGCCCACTGTTCAGCGCAGGTGGTGTATCGAAATGAAGAAAAGGACGGAAATATGCGCTGTGGTATCGCCGTCCTGGACACAAAGAGCAACGGATACACCAGGCTCAACCACCTTGTTGAAAACGCCCTGGATCCGTGTGCGCAGGTTTCAGGAAAGATCGACCCTGATGTCTTGTGGGAATTCTTCTTCTCTGCCGGTTTTATCTATCCCAAGAAATACCATCTTCTTTCCCCTTCGAAGGGGGTATTCAAGGAAAACGCCAGGAAAATTTTGCAGGATGCATCTGAAATTGTCCAACACTTCACTTATGAAAAAAACGGTCGCCTTTACGGTTACCACTCCATTGTCTGGGCATACGAGCGTTCATGGTTGATTCACCATCATGCCGGCCGATCTATGGGGAACCGTATGGGAGGTCTCATGGTCCTGAAACAGACTATGCATTACCTGAATGACATGCATCGGTTTAAATCATCTCACATGCAATATGCCATGACGTATTTCCGTCCCGAAAACCGTTTTCCCAACCTTGTCTTTGGACGATTCGCTAAGCGCATCAAGGACAGACAAGCCTGTTCCGTTGATCTGTTTTCGTACATTTCGGTTGGAAATCGTTTTTTGGATGTCCGTCTGCCCCGAAACTGGTATCTGGCGCGGCTGTCTGAGTCTGACAGGGACGACTTGCGGGAGTTTTACCGAACACATTCAGGAGGCTTGCTCCTGGATGCCATGTCTCTTGACTCAGGCGGGGAGATCAATGAGGAGCTGGAAGCCATGTATTCCAAGCATGGTCTTCTCCGCCGGATGGACGTATACGCGCTCAAGAGGGCAGAACAGACAATGGCCATCTTCATCGCCGATCACTCGGACAGGGGCCTGAACCTATCTGAATTGCTGAACTGCATAAAAGTGATAGTCTTGCGAGCAGAGGAATTGCCGTGGAAAGTCCTTCATAAGGCAGTGTCTCAACTTGCGCAAAAGTATGATATGGAGAAAATCCCGGTGATGTGCTATCCCTCCCATTACCTGGAAAAAAAGGGCATTCCCAGTGAAAAAACATATCAACTTTGGATACTCAGCGTGGATGCCGGCGATGCATTCATGGAATACATGCACCAGCGCCTCAGAATTTGTTGAGAAGGCCGATCAGGCTGGTTTGGTTCCCTTGCAGATGATCAAAGGTGTGTAGGTAAAACGCCTCGGATCCGTAAAAAACCGTTTGAAATCCTCGGCAAAACGCTCTGTTCCGCCCGGATATTCGTTGATCAGGGCCTTTTCCGTAGTTATCGCCATCTCTATTTTTTTCTGCCAATTGAAGATATCATTTTCACCAATCTTGCCATAGAACAGATGATGGGGCATGATGTCAACTTCAATATGGTTATACCCCAGATCGTACAAATAGGAATAAAGCTTACGCCCAATGAAAGGATCAAAATTGAAGTTTCTCTCTAATGCGCTGGCAATTTTCAATATGATTGGCTCCATTTTATCCGGGAGTTTATAGTGACTCAGACAGTTATAATCAAGGTCAATGAGGCAGACGCAGCCTCCGGGCTTCAGGGCGGAAGTCAGATGCCTTACAATATCAAGGCTCTCCTTCCGATTGTATTCAAGAACAAAGCGAGCCCAGATGAGATCAAATGCCCCCATATCCTTCAGGGGATCCCTGAGATCATGTAGTTGAAAATCGATACCCAGGTCATTGCCGTATTTCCCTTTCGCGTACCTGATTCGCTTTTCTGAGTAGTCGACTCCCAGTATACTCCCGCCCGGCTGAATTAAATGGTGGAGGAGAGCAGTGGTCTTACCGGGGCCGCAACCGGCGTCGAGTATGCGCATGCCGGGTTTGACCCCGCACCAGGACGCCTGTGCCCGCACCGACTTTTCCCTCGTTTTCCTCTCCAGGCGGAGGTTTTCTTCCGGGTTTTCCATCAGATAGTCTTGATTTTTCGCCACGTCATCTCTCCCTGTTGTCCTTGTTTTGCCTTGAAAGAGTTTCAGTGTATATGCCATATTCAAAAGGAAAAAAGAACAAAAAACATTCGCTCCGTTGCCTTGGATCTACGAAAGCTCTTAACCCATTGAGATTGCCGGCCGATAAAGAATAATGAGAAAAAAGCAAACGGCGAGAAAATGAACGATACAAAACCCCTTTATAATAGCCGCATTATCAAAGTCTATCTGGATTACCTGGAAAAATATTATCCGGATGTAGATAGAGAATCTTTATTGCAGCGTGCGGGCATGACCCTGTACGAGGTAGAAGATCAGGCGCACTGGTTCAACCAGGACCAGGTTGATCGGTTTCAGGAAGCCATGATCAACCAAACCGGAAACGAGCATATTGCCAGGGATGCCGGCCGTTATGCAGCTTCAACTGAAGGCATTGGAATACTAAGGCAGTATACTCTGGGCCTCATGAAGTTGTCCACCATGTATCTTATGATGGGGCGGCTTACCGGGATAATGAATCGAGCGGTCAAGGTGAAGGTCAGGAAACTTGGGCCAAGAAAAGTTGAAATCATTGCGACTCCAGAGACAGGTGTAGATGAGAAGCCGTACCAATGCCAAAACCGGATGGGAATGTACGAATCCGCGGCTAAGCTGTTCACGAAGCAGCTTGCCCATATAGATCATCCTGAGTGTTGTCACAAGGGCGATAAATACTGCAGATATATAGTTTCGTGGGACACGACCCCCTTTGCACGCTGGCGAATTATCCGCAACTATGCCCTCATCTTAACGTGCATGGTTACCGTGGCGCTGCTTTTCCTTGATTCCGTCAAACTTTGGCCGGAGATCCTGATCGGTAGTGCCATCCTCAACCTGCTGTTGTTTTTTGTCTCCGAGCGGCTTGAAAACAAGGACTTGAAGAAATCCCTTGAAATGCAGGGGGATGCGGCCAAGGAGCATATGGATGAGATTAACAGCCGGTATAATAACGCGCTCCTGGTGCAGGAAATCGGGCAGGCAACATCGACCATCCTGAATCCCAGAAATCTCATCAGGGCGGTAGGGGGAATCATGGAAAAGCGCCTCGATTTTGATCGGGGCGCCATCTGGCTGGCAAGCAAGAACCGGACACGGCTTGTCTACCAGTTCGGGTACGGCTACAAGCATGAACATGAAGTCCTCCTGCGGAAAACTCAATTTCACCTGGACAATCCCCAATCAACCGCGCCATTTGTTACCGCCTACAGGGAACAAAAGCCTGTTCTCCTGAATGATATCCATGAAAATGCAGACAAGCTTTCGGAACGAAGTCTTTTCCTTGCAAGAGAGCTGAAGGTCCGATCCCTTGTCTGCGTTCCCATCGTTTACGAGAGAGAGTCTCTAGGCCTGTTGACCGTTGATAACCTCCATTCCAGGCGTCCGCTCACGCAGACGGATGTGAGCCTTCTCATCGGTGTCGCCTCCCAGACAGCCATGAGCCTGGTCAATGCCCGATCTTTCCAGAAGATGCAGGACAGTGAAAAAAAATATCGCGAACTGGTGGAAAGCGCGAACAGCATCATCCTGCGTGTGGACACAAACGGAATCATCAACTTTTTCAATGAATTCGCCCAGAACTTTTTCGGGTTTGAAGAGAAAGAGGTAGCGGGAAAAAATGTAGTCGGTACTGTTCTGCCCGGAGAAAAAACCGTAGCACGAAACGTTCGAACGCTTCTGAAAAAAATCCAGGATCATCCGGGAAAAAGATTTACTACCGAGACTAAGACAAAACGAAGAAATGGAAAAGAGGCCTGGATTGTCTGGACCTTCCGGCCCATCACGAACAGTGAAGGGACTATCTATGAGATCCTCTGTATCGGCAACGACGTAACCGATCTCAAGGAAGCGGAAAGAGAGCGACGTGAATTGGAGCTTCGCTTACAGCGCGCCCACAAGATGGAGGCCATAGGAACCCTGGCGGGAGGCGTGGCCCATGACCTCAATAACATCCTTGCCGGCCTGGTCAGCTATCCCGAGCTGCTGCTCATGCAGATCCCGGAAGGCAGCAAGCTCAGGAAGCCGATTGAGACCATCCAGAAGTCAGGTGAAAAGGCGGCGAGTATTGTGCAGGATCTGCTCACGCTGGCAAGAAGGGGTGTCGCGGTCACGGAAGTGCTGAACCTCAATCATATCATTTCAGATTATCTCAAGAGTCCTGAATTCGAAAATCTCCAGGTAAATCATCCTGCTGTTGCGGTAGAAGCTGACCTGGAAACGGAACTCCAGAATATCATGGGATCTCCTGTTCACATGTCGAAGACCATTATGAACCTTATCTCCAATGCGGTCGAGGCCATGCCGGACGGGGGAAAAGTCATCGTATCGACGAGGAACAGATATCTGGATGCCCCGATAAAAGGATATGCCCACGTGGAGGAAGGGGAGTACGCGGTGGTGAGCGTTTCGGATACGGGCATCGGAATACCCGAAAAAGACCTGGACAGGATTTTCGAGCCCTTCTACACCAAGAAGGTCATGGGGAGGAGCGGAACCGGGCTGGGCATGGCAGTGGTGTGGGGGACAGTGAAAGATCATAACGGATACATTGATGTGAAAAGCACGGAAGGCCAGGGCACCACCTTTACCCTCTACTTCCCGGTTACCCGTCGACAAGCCGCCGTCCATGGTCATGAAGTCTCTTTGCAGGATTACCAGGGAAAGGGGGAGACTATCCTCGTGGTGGATGATATCCAGGAACAGAGGGACGTGGCGTCCAGCATCCTGGAAAAACTGGGATATAAGGTTGCCTGCGTCACAAGTGGTGAGGAGGCCGTGGAATGGATGAGGTCGAGTACCGCTGACCTCGTGGTCCTGGACATGATTATGAACCCCGGCATGGACGGCCTTGATACCTATAAGGAAATCCTGAAACTGCACCCGGGGCAGCGCGCGATTATCGCGAGCGGTTTTTCAGAATCCGGCCGGGTGAAAGAAGCGCAGCGCCTGGGTGCAGGTGCTTATGTAAAAAAGCCGTACCTCATGGAAAAAATCGGTATGGCCGTCAGAAATGAGCTGGACCGTTGACTTCGCTGCGGCTGTCCTCCCCTCAGAATTATGGTGCGCCTCCCCCTTCAGCCT
>JAFDGR010000214.1 GCA_019309145.1 Deltaproteobacteria bacterium
CTCAATAATTTTATGATAAGATTTTGAGAATGGAAAAGCAAATCCTGAAATTGCTGGAGCAGTCAGGGCCCATGACCGGCGCGGAGGTATGGGAGCATATGGGCGGTAACGGGCTCCTGCTGTGGCGGACCTGCCGCCTTTCGAATGCCATTATTATGGGTGCCGTGGGCACCCGCTACCTCCGCCTGGATCGCCGGGTGCCGGGATTCGGCAGGCTCTCCCCTTCCATTTTTCGGGAATTCCTGACCTACCGCGTCCTCGGATGTAACGGCCAGGAAAACGCGGTCCGGGAAAAGTGCCGTACTGTTGAAAACCATATCGAAGAAGTGAGCAGGGCAAAGCTGGATCTTGCCTACCGGACCATGACTTCCCTCGCCTCTCACCTTGACAGCGAGCTCTCTATTGAGGAACAAGCCTGTTTTTTCATTGCCGGGGATATTGTCTATGCCATGGCCCACGACGTGCCCAGACCTGAGCGGAGCACCGGGAAACTGGTAAACGGGTCGGATATGGATATCGTGGTGATTGTGCCCGATGACTTCCCGGAATCCATCATGAAGCGTCTCGATGATGCGATCTACCGTGAAAAATACCGGCTTCTCATCACCCCCCATGTCCGGGAAGAGATAGACTACGTGCTCAAAAGAATCGGGAAAGTTCGTGAGCAGCTCAAATTTGACACCTTCCGCCACAAACTGGCCTGCAAGATCATGCACGAAGGGACCTTTCTCTGCGGGAGCGAGGATCTTTTCCACGAGATAAAGGTGATGCTGCGGGAATCGGGCGTGGCCAAAAAGCTGGAAGTCATGGAGAGGCAGGCAAGGGTATTTCGCAAAGAGGCGGAACACTACCTCCTCCATGAGCACCCGGAAAAAATCCTGGAGAAGAGCCTTTCGCTTTTTTACCCGGCCGACGAATCAGAAGAATTTGAATAACCCAAGAACGCCTGTATCGTTTCCGCGATTTCCCGGGCGTACCGTTCCACATCGTCCCTGTTTTCCCCTTCCACCATGACCCTGCAGAGGGGTTCGGTCCCGGAATATCGTACCAGGACTCTTCCCCGGGCAGCAAGTGCTTGTTCCACCTGCTGGATGACCGCTCCGATTTCCGGAATGGAGGCCATAACCGGTTTCCGGCTGACGGGAACATTGATCAGGGCCTGGGGGAATATGGTCATGATCTGCCTCATCTCAGAGAGAGGTTTTTGTGCCCGGAGCTGGGCGCAAAGGAGCTGGAGGGCGGACACGATACCGTCTCCGGTGGTGTGCTGATCCATAAAAATGATGTGGCCCGAGTCTTCCCCGCCGAGCATCGCACCTTTTTCTTTCATGGCCTCCATCACGGAGCGATCTCCCACCCGGGTTGCTATGTGCTCGATCCCCATGTCCTGCAGGGCAAACCGTAAACCCATATTACTCATGACTGTGCTCACCACCAGATCATTTTTCAGCCTGCCCTGCTCTTTCAGGTCTCTGGCACAGAGAGCGATAATCTGGTCCCCCGAAAGGACTGTTCCCGTTTCATCCACGGCCACGAGGCGATCGCCGTCACCGTCAAAGGCCAGGCCTGCGGCAGCCCCTGTACGCAGTACTTCTTCCTGCAACGCTTCAGGATGTTGTGATCCGCACTCCTTATTGATGTTTTTTCCATCCGGTTCTGCGAAAAGGGTTTTCACCGTTGCTCCAAGCCGCTCAAACAGTTTCGGTGCCACCTGGAACGTGGCACCGTTGGCACAATCAATCACCAGCCTTATTCCTTTCAGCGGCCGATCCCCTGGAACGGTTTTTCCCAGGAAACCCAGGTACAACTGCCAGCCATCTTCCTCCACCTCCGCCCGCCCCGGCGGACCACCCTGGGGATATTTTTCGGGTGCACGAATCATTTCCTCGATCCGGTCTTCCTCCCTTTCCGACAATTTGAACCCATTGGCGGAGAAAAGTTTAAACCCGTTATATTCATGGGGATTATGGGACGCGGAGAGGACGACGCCGGCCCCCGCTCGGAAGTGCCGAACGAGATATGCGACTCCGGGCGTCGGGAGCACGCCCGCCATGTACGCCCTGCCGCCCGCCGAAAGAACGCCGGTGGCAACAGCGAACGCAAGCATTTGGCCGGAATCCCTGGTGTCCCTGCCGATCACCACCGAAGGCTCCATGCCCCCTTGCCGGCAATATGCTACCACGGCGCGGCCAAGGCCCATGCCCACCTCAGGGATGATGGGATATTGGTTGGCGATACCACGAATTCCGTCGGTGCCGAAAAGCCTGGTCATTTCCTGTTTCTCCCACGCCCAAAAGAAGGAAGCGCATCCCGGATCCTTTTTTGAATGCTGTCCACAATACCCTGCAGCCATCCTGTTCCGGGGGCGGCCTCCTTTTCGTTCAGCCCTTTGATCACCTCCAGGTAATTCGCTCCGCGTTCCGCCATGCACCGATCGACGGCAGCCAGAAAGGTTCCTTTCAATGTTCCATCTCCTTCCTGATCCAGGGCCTTGAGAAAAAGTGCTTTCATGCGGGGCCATTGGGCCGCCAAATCCCTGGATTTCCGCATCAAAGGGTCATCGATTTTTCCTGAGACGGACCGGTACACTTCTATGGAACGAGGCATCCGATCGGCTACCTCCTCGAATCTCCTGAGACGTTCATTGATCGCGGCCATAAGGACCTCAAGAGCCCCTTCAAGGAGCATCTTTTCCATTTCTTCCGAATCCATGAATCGGGATCGAACATCCAGATACCACCGGCGAAGGGCGATCAGGTTCGCGATATAAGTGGTATTCTGGCTAACCAATCGCTGGACATTGGTGTAAAGACCCTGGTGAAACGGGATCGCTCTCAAGGGGACCGCTTGTCCCAGGATCATTGTATTCTCTTTCAACAGGTCCTTCCGGACGATCGTGCCTGCGGCCACGGTGACCCCGTACCCGATCCTCACCGGACCCACCAGGCCGCCCTGTCCCCCGAGGAATATGGGCGGCCGGTTGAGCATCACGCCCCCTGGAACATCCCCGATCAGAGAGGCCGTTGCCTTGTCCTGGTTGGGGGTGTAGTTGAAGTGGATGTAACTGCTCCCCACCTCGCTATGGTTCTTCTCGTCCGTCCCCCCGGCCATGAGGCAGTCACAGAAATTGATGAGGCTCCCCAGGGTGACGTAAGGGAAAAGGATCGTCTGTTTCAATCCCACCGTGTGGGCCCCCCGGGATCGTTCCTCCAGCAGGCATCCTGCGCGTATCTGGGCTCCCGGTCCCATGGACGCCCCTTCCAGGAAACAGGAAGACTCAAACAAGCCGCCCCCCAGCCTGACGTTCCTGCCGAGGAAACAGTCCCTGACCGTCACCGGTCCTTCATCCCCCAGTTTCACTCCGGGCAGAATCAAGGTTCGGGTGCCAAAAATCCGGGATCCCGCATGGAGCACCACCCCGTCCCCTGAAATCCGATCAGGATTTACCTCCGGCCCGATCTCCACGCTCTCCGGCTGGGGGATATCCACACCTTTCCTGAGCAGCGCCTTCTTGATTGCCTCAGGCTCTTGGTTCCCCATCAATTCACCTCTGTTCTCCTCTGTCAACGCTTTTATCACATGGGTCAATTTCAAAACGTTCAATTTTGTTCGAGATCAAGAAAGGCGAAAATTTTAACCGTAGGAATATATTTTGATATTTCGAGGATTAAAATTTTTGCCTGACGAAGAGATCGGGCAAAAGGGGGCGTTTTAAAATTGGCTCACATGAACTGGAGGTCATGCAACTGCCGGAAACGCCCGTTCAGCGCCAGCAAATCATCTTCCGATCCCGACTCCACGATCCGCCCCTGTTCCAGGACATAAATTCGGCTCGCCTTCCGCACGGTACTGAGCCGATGCGCCACCACCATAATGGTCGGACCGCCTTTGAGGTCCTCGATCGCCTCCTGGACGAGCTGCTCACTCTCCGCATCAAGGGCCGAGGCAGCCTCGTCAAGGATCAAGATGGACGGATTAATGAGGATCGCTCTCGCTATGGCGATCCGTTGGCGCTGTCCCCCGGAAAGCAGAGTCCCCTGGTCCCCGATAACGGTCTGGTATCCCTTTGGTTGTGCCATAATAAAATCGTGGGCCTGCGCTTTTCGAGCGGCTGAAATCATCTCTTCTTCAGTGGCGTCAGGTCTTCCATAGGTAATGTTGTTGGCAATGGTATCATGGAACAGAAGAACCTCCTGGTTCACGATTCCGATCTGCCCCCGGAGGGAAGAGAGGGTCACGTCACGGATGTCCTGACCGTCAATCAGAATCCGCCCTCCAGTCACCTCATAAAACCTCGGGATCAGATCCAGGAGCGTGCTTTTCCCCGCCCCCGTGGACCCCACAAAGGCCACCATTTCCCCTGCCCTGACTTCAAAGGAAACATGATCAAGCACAGCCTCCCCCGGAGCGTAACCGAAGGAGACATCTTCGAACACAATAGACTTTTCGTGCCGTGGCAAAGGGACCGCACCTGGAGCGTCCTTGATAGCAGGTTCCGTCTCCATGATGTTGAAGACCCGCTGGGTGGCTCCGTGGAGGGTTTTCAGATTGTTATTGATGTTGGCTAACTTTTTGGTCGGGGCATACACCCGGGAAAACGCATACACCATGGACATGAGTTCCCCCAGGGTGTGGTGAAAATACACTTTCCCCACGATCAGGACCGCGGGCAGGACCAGAAAAACCGTCGCATCCATCAGGGGGCCGAGACCGATATTCCACCGGGCCCAGTGCATGACCCTGCTGTACAGGAAAAAGGCCAGATCTCTGAATCTCCCGGTCTCTTCATCTCCCTTGGAAAAACCCTGGATCACCTTCAGACACACCAGTCCCTCGTGATACGCGTTGGTGACCTCCGCAGTGGCGTCCTGCACCCGGATAGAGTGCTTTTTCACCTTTCTCCCGAAAAGCCTGACCAGCCCCACGATCAGGGGGACCGTGATGAACACCAACAGGGTGAGTTCAAAATTCATGACAACCAGGTAGATCAGGAAGATGAATATGGTCAACGGGTGCTGGATCAAACCGATGATAATATTGGAAACACTGCCTTGCATGACGGTCAGGTCCGCAGTCGCCCGGGCAATCAGTTCCCCTGATTTCGTCTTCTGGTGAAAGCTCAAGGGAAGAGAAACAAATTTCCGAAACATATCAACCCGCAGGGATCGGACGGCTCTGTTGGAGAACGCTGTCGCGGACAGACCTCCCAAGTATATGGTGATGGACTTGCACACCACTGACACAAAAGCCACCAGGGTAAGCAGGACAAGGAGTTTGTTGGGAGAGATATGATCAACCAGCACCAATTCAGTCCGATGCCATGAAAGCAAGGACCCTGACTCAAAGGCGAGCCACGGAATTTTCCAGCTTACCGGGTCCGCCCCCGTCTTCATGCCTTCATCCACGAAGGGTTGCAGCAAGTACGCAGGAATAACGACAAATAAAGAGGAAAGGGCTGCAAGCAGGATGGTGGTAATCACCAACCCCCGATGCTGCTTCACATAATGGGCTATTTCTTTCCCAAGGATAAAATCGATCATTGCGTCTGTTGGTTGTTGCCTGTTGGTTGTTGCCTTCTGCCTTCTGCCTTCTGCCTTCTGCCTTCTGCCTTCTGCCTTTAACGCAGAGGTTACAGACCGTCACCGGGAGTGTCAAGCGAGAAGACACGGATTTTATCATGGACAAACCGAAGAAGATCGTGGTATTGG
>JAFDGR010000215.1 GCA_019309145.1 Deltaproteobacteria bacterium
AACTTCTCAAAAGTCGGAATCCCTTCTTCACTCCAGCCACGATACTCGTAGTAGTCGCCAAGAAGCCTGCCAAGGGGCGGCAATTGGTTGGTCAACTCCTCATGCTTCCTGTTCAGGGTGAGAAAGCGCGGTGGCAGGTTGTCATCTTTCCGGCTGATGCCTAATCGCGTGTTGTAGAGCCTTTTCAGGTTGAATATCCTTTCACCCATTTTCATGAATTGATCTACGTCCAGATCCCGGCCCGTTATCATATTGAACCAGTTCACCAGATTCGTCGCGCTTACCGCTTTGCCCACCTGTGTGAACCGGCAAATGATCAGCGTATCTGAGACGGTTTGATAGTCTTGAAGCGTAGCGGTAAATTCC
The DNA here is from genome assembly GCA_019309145.1 of Deltaproteobacteria bacterium. Taxonomy (GTDB): domain Bacteria; phylum Desulfobacterota; class DSM-4660; order Desulfatiglandales; family Desulfatiglandaceae; genus B46-G9. Next base: position 367 of record JAFDGR010000215.1, read on the forward strand.
GCTTTGCCGTCAATCTGGTAAGCATCCTGGGTCTCAGGTATCCCGATTTCAGGCATGTTGAGCCCCAGTTCATAGGGATGACTCCATGATGCATTATGGCAGGCCCCCCTGGCTGCCGTAGCATATGACAGGGCCTGACTGAAAAACCGCCTGGGATCCTGGGCCGAGGGTTCTAAGCCCTTGCAGTGAATTGCAAACTCAATCGCATTCTTACCAAGGGCGTCCGCCATTTTTTTAGACCCCTCCCCCATCAACTCACCAATCCCTTCTCTTTTTCCGATTTTGTGAACCATCTCCACCAGGGCATCCCCATTACCCCAGGTTAATTCCAAACCGTCCGTATCACTCCTGGTGATAATTCCCCGTTCAAATGCCTCCATGGCAAAGGCTATAGTGGCACCCGTGGAAATTGTATCCAGGCCGTAGCGGTTGCAAAGCTCATTGGCTTTACAGATGGCCGCTAAGTCATCAACCATACATTCGCCCCCCATTGTGCCGATCGTCTCATACTCGGGACCTTCACAATCCAGGGGAGCATAGGGGCCTTCAGTTATTGTGATATGGCGCCCGCAAGCGATGGGGCACATCAAACATGCCTTTCTCCCGGCCAGGATGGTATCGTGCATGGTCGAACCACTGATCTTCCCTGCCCCTTCCCACCTGCTACCCTTCCAATTCTGTACCGGAAAGTTCCCTATCTTTTCGTAATTATCGACACCAACGGAGGTACCGTACTTGCCAAAAGTCTCGGTAGCTTTCTTCACATTGGGCAAGATCGATTTCACATCTTCTTTAAGAGCTTCGAGCTTGGCGATTGGTATGGGTTTTGTCCCGTAGGCAACCATTGCCTTCAGATTCTTTGAACCCATCACAGCACCTAAGCCGGTTCGAGCCGCTGCCCGCACAATCGTGCCAATATGGGGGATGCCTGCTATTTTGGCAAGTTGCTCTCCTGCAGGTCCGATTACCGCGCATGTGGCTCTTTCAGTCGTCTCCCTTTTGAGCCAGGCCGCTGATTCGTAGGTGTCTTTTCCCCAAATCGGTGTTGCATTCCGAATTTCAACCCCGTCGTCATGGATCCACAAATACACCGGTTCATTCGATACTCCCGTAACAACGATTCCATCATATCCGGTTCTTTTGAAATGGACACCCCATGACCCGCCCACATTGGATTCTCCAAACAGGCCGGTAAGCGGGGATCGAGCCATCAGGTGATGTCTACTGGAGGAAGGAACTATGGTGCCGGTAAAAGGACCGGTAAAGGCGATGATGATATTCTCCGGGCCCAAAGGGTCTGTTTCCGGGCTCGTCTCTTGATAAAGTATTTTAGCTCCGATTCCTACACCGCCCACATATCTTTCAATATCCTGTTCATCAAGCGGCTGGTTTTCAATTCGTCGATTCGATAAATCGATACGCAGTATTTTGACATTGTATCCGAACATATGTCCTTTACCTTGTAGTCTATAATTAATATTGAATCACTTTGTTGGTCTTATTTTTATGGGTGGAGAAAACGAGCAAAGCAATTTCATTTCACCTTTTCCCTCATTGAGAATTCGATGTTCTGAGTGAGGCTCCATGTACAAGACGGTTCCTGGTTGAATGGCCTGTCGCTCGGTTCTTGATTCAGCCGATCCTGAACCTTTCAGTACATATATAATTTCTTCAGTACCTTCATGCTGATTCCAAGGAAGGCCGCTCCCTTCCGGTATATCAGCCGTTCCAAAGGCCATGTATTGGCTGCCCAGTATTTCCTCATCAATGAGCACATTAAAGTTCCTTCCAGGCAGCTCTACAATCAGGGCATTTTTATTCGATGTTATCTTCATAGCATTCCCCCTACTTTTTTTTGGATCCTAAAAGTTTCCATACTTCTGCCTTATCGGCGCGATCGAAGAAAATATTTTTCCCGGTGACCGACAAAGGGATTCCTAAAATCAGATCACAGGGCTTAAGTAATTCCAGCTTTAACGCCGCAATGCCCACTTTCTGCATAATCCTATTATCCACATTGTTATCCATCGCAATTTTTACAGCCGATCCCACAGCGATTCCCAAATCCATTACCCTGAATATGCAAGAAGGCCCTGGAAAATCTTTTTCTTCATTTGGAAAAGGATCGGCCTTTACCATTTCCGCACAGGGACCCTGTATTCCGATAAGCATTAAAAGATTCGAGTTTAATACGGCTTTTGTATCGCTCTGCCAATCGATCCCCGTTACCTTGGCCCGGGTTGGGTCTTTTTCACTCAATGCACTCCTTTTTAACTCACCCAATTCATCCATCTTCTTCGAAATAATTTCTTTTTCATCTTTTGTAAGTATTCGTGTTTTTATGTAATCAGCTCCAGCAGTTTTGGGAGCGGTTCTTGCAGCCACAGCCATCAATTTGGCCACAATCTCGGCTCCTTCGTACTCAATACTCTTCATTTTATTCTCCTTCCTCAATCAGCAAGATATTGAAATCCCGTAATCATAATTTAGAGCAGGTATATATTTTAGATTCTTTTTCAACAGCTGCATGCCAACGCACAACCACATACTATTTACACAGCTTTCCGATGCTATCCAGATCGTCAGCCATCTCCTTCAATCCAAGGGCTTCAAGTGTTTTTCTTTTGGGAAACCCACTCGCCACGTCCCACCCTCGCAATTTGTAGTACTTATCAACCATGGGACCTATCCCGACTACTTCATCTTTGCTGCCTCCCTCGGTTAAGGTTTCTTTCGTGAATCTATCGGGCAAGGTATCATCGCTTTTTTGAAGTCCTAGTCTAAGATTGAAACACCTTTCCAAATTCACAACCCGCTCCCCAACCTTCATAAGTTGCTCCCCACTGGTTTCCACACCCGTTACCGCGTTATAGAGATGGGCGAGTAAGTCAGGGACCTTAAAATCATAGTGGGGCCAGCAGAAGTAGCAGACCTCCAAACAGTGCTGTATCCCCCTGCACTCCTCACACCATTTTATCATAGGAGGTTTATTGTCTTCTACAAAACGATCCGGCGCGATATCTGGTGAATGCGTTCTGCAGTGCTCGGCACCCCGACTTGAAACAGCATAGCCCAGGCCCCAATTTTTCACCCCTCGAGGATCCATACCGTCTATGGTTAAGCCCTTAACATGCAGCGCATACTTTTCTGCTCCTTGGCCTATGATGTCGGCGGCCCCTCTCACACCTTCAGCTAATATATTGCCAATTCCTTTTCTATAGGCAATTTTTTCCAATAATCGTACTATGGCCTCTCCGGCCCCCCAATTGAGTTTCAACCCATCCGTATCTGCATCGCTTATGATTCCTTCAAGATAGCATTCAATGGCCAGACCCGTGACACCCGCAAAATCCATGATATCAATGCCATATTCATCAAGCATGGTATCCAGATGGAAGAAGATGTCCGGATCTGAAATCCCCAGCCTGCTGGCTGTGTGATGCACCTGCGGCACTTCCAATCCAGCTCCGTAGGAACCGGCATAAGGACCTCGACTGACTACCCAAAGTCTGTCGCAAGGAAGAAAACACCCAAAGCAATTTTTTAACCTTCCGTAATACTCCTTTGATAATCGCTCGGGATGGAGGTCATCAAAGCCTTCAAATTGTCCCTCTAAATAATTTTTGGTTGAAAGACACCCGTGTTCCTGAAACTTGACCGGCCTGGATGGCAAGCCATACTTTTTCCTGATGTCGTACATGTCCTTTCGATCTTCCAGCCAAATATTCCGTGTTTTTTTGTAGACTGTCTCCAGCAATTCATGATCGGCAACCTTGACCCCTTTTGTCCCACGTATTGCGATCGCTTTGAGATTTTTAGAACCCATCACCGCCCCAACCCCCGTCCTGCCGGCGGCTCTTCCCATTGGCCCCATAATGGAGGCAAACTTAACCAGGTTCTCTCCACCAGGACCGATACACAGGACGCTGATATTGGGATCTCTATTATCCTTTTCAAGGATATGCATGGTCTCCCGGACCAACTTTCCCCAGAGATGGGCCGCATCTCTAATCTCAACATGATCATCTTCTATCCATAAGTAGACTGGCGCTTCAGATTTGCCCTGAATAATAAGTTGATCATAACCGGCGTATTTCATTTCAGCGCCAAATACGGCCCGAGTGCTTGCATCCCCAAGAAAGCCGCTGAGGGGTGATTTGGTAGATATGGTGATACTGCTGCTTCCAGGCGCCAGAGTCCCGTTGCAGGGACCCACTCCAAATATAAGTACATTATCCGGACCCAATGGGGCTGTTTCCGGAGTAACTTCATCATATAAAGTCCTGCTATTTAACCCCCTGCCTCCAATAAACGCACGGGCCCAGTCCATATTCATTGTCGATTTTTCAGTTTTTTTCGTGCTGAGATCAACCCTAAGAATCTTATTTGCCCAGCCATTCATGATACTCAACTCCTATCCGACGTACGCACTTGAACTCCGGCTCAAGACAAGTTTGAACTTGAACCGACGCTACCCCCTGACAAAGGGAATTGGGAATTGGCCTATTTTTGATTTTCTTTGCATGATAGCCGCCTTTCCCGCATCATGAAGCGAAATGGCCTCGACCGGACACCACTCAGTGCATTCGCCGCAGAAATCACAATTCGTCAACAAAACAGGCAAATAAACGCCGAAATCGATGTTAGCTATTACTCGTATATATGATTTTTTGGGATTATATTCTCCGTGCTTAGCCATGGAGCAAATGAGTTCGCAAACCCTGCACCCCGTGCAGGCATCAGCATCTAAAATGATAGCCTTTCTCATATCAGGACCTTCTCTATTTATATGTTTTAAGCTTGCCAAGACTGTTTGAACTGTTTTTTTAGTTCTCTGCTTAAGTAATTAGAGGGAACTGCTGCAATATATTCGTTTAGCTTTGAATGGTTAAAGATTTGTATCCTTCATGTCTTTGGCCGCAGCCGAGATCGCCTTAACGATCTTCGCATAGCCGGTGCAGCGACAAAGATTTCCTGAAATACCTTCATGAATCTCCTTTTTTGTCGGTAAGGCCTTCTCATCCAATAGAGCCTTGGCTGAGAGAATCATTCCCGGAGAGCAATATCCACACTGAACCGCACCCTGACCGACAAACGCCTTTTGAAGTGGATGGAGTTCGTTACCACACGACAACCCCTCGATGGTCAAAAGAAGTTTATTATCTGCATCCACTGCCAGGATAAGGCAAGAATTTACCGGTTGCCCTTCCGAAAGCACGGTACAAGCTCCACATTCACCTGTATCACAGCCTTTCTTGGTTCCGGTCAATCCAATTCGGTCTCGAATAACATCCAACAATGTTTCATGGGGACCTACTTCAATCCGGTAATCCACACTATTAATATTGAGTGTAATCTCAATTTTTTCACCTTTTTCACAAGAAATCATGGCATCCTTTTCTGAACAATATCTTATAATCTTCAGATCACCGTCATTTTTTAACGATTTTTTTTATAATCGCGAACAGCCATCCATAATGCGCGCTCCGTTAAAACCCGGATCATTTCTTTACGATAATCGGCTGAGGCCCGTACATCGCTGATAGGCTTTGATTCTTTCACAGCGGCCCTTGCGGCCCTCTGAATCAATTTTTTCGAAATTTTTTCTCCTTTTAATATCCCCTCCGCCGTCCTTGCCCGGATCGGTGTCGGAGCTACCGCGCCTAAAGCGATAGAGGCCTCTTTGACCCGATGGCTATCTCCTCCAAACAAAAGAGAAACCGCCACGCCGACAACGGCCAAATCCGTAGACCTTCTCAAACTGTGTTTCAAATAGACTCCAAAAGCACGGGGCTCAACGGGTATCTCGATATCGGCCAAAATTTCGTTTCTTCGCAATTCAGCTTCTCCGGGACCCAGAAAGAAATTGCTAATGGGAACAGTGCGTTCACCGGTAGGGCAAACGATTCTGAGTTTTGCCTCTAAAGCGAGCAACGAAGGCGAAAGATCAGCTGCTGGTGACGCATTGCAAAGATTTCCGCCTACAGTAGCTATATTTCTAACCTGAGGTGTGCCAAGTGAGCCACAGGCAGTGGCAAACATCGAGGGAATTTGAAGCTTGTCAGATAAATTACACAAGGAATGAATGGTTGACAGGGCACCTATCTTCAGCATTCCATTGGAAAAACTCGCGCCCTTTAATTTCTCAATCCCTTTCAAATTTATTATGGCGCCAGGCACCTGCCCTTTCATCTTCATGGATATGAGAAGATCCGTACCGCCTGCCAGTACTTTTGCTTCTCCATCATATACCCTTAAAAGGCTTAGGGCTCCCTTGAGAGTGCTCGGTCTATAATAATCAAATGTCTTAATTCGTCTCAACCTTGCATCCTCCTCAATTCACGTAAAATTTTCTCCGGTTTTATCGGCAGCTCCTTTACTCGCACACCGATCGCATCAAATATAGCATTGCAGATAGCTGGAGCCACAGGCACGGCGACTTCTTCCCCCATCCCCTTCGCCCCATAGGGCCCGATGGGATCATTACTCTCCACTAAAAATGCCTTGATCTGGGGCATGTCGGCAGCTTTAGGGATTTTATAATCTGTGAAACCGGAATTAAGAATCTTGCCCTGGTGTCGAATTAAGGCTTCACTTAGCGCGCAACCCATCCCTTGAGCCACGCCTCCCTCAATTTGCCCCTCGCAGGCCATTGGGTTTATTGCCCTCCCGATATCATGGGCGCAAAATTGCCGAATGACTTGGACTACACCCGTTTCTGGATCCACTTCCACCTCTGCAATGTGAGCTGAAAAAGAGTAATTACTGGAGAGATTACCGAACAGGGTCTTTTTATCCAGAAGGTCTCCTTCATACTCGTGGGCACCTTCTCCAATAATAGGGGTCCCTTTGCGATCCGCTTCAGTCGCCACGTCCTTGAGTGTTATGGACTTTCCCGGAGAGGTCTTGGACCATACCTTTTCTTTTTTTAGATAAAACTCAGTCGGTTCTTCTCCCAATATAAAAGCGGCCATTTTAAAAATCTTACCCTTGGCGTCCCTGGCCGCGTTCAGAACCGCATTGCCGCCGATTACTGTCACTCTGCTGGCATAGGCGCCCAGTGAAAGCGGTGTTTTTTCCGTATCCAGAGAACTTACTTCAATTTTGGCCGGGGACACGGAGAGTTCTTCAGCCACAATTTGAGTAAATACCGTTGCAGCCCCTTGGCCGATGTCTCCTTCTCCAGTGATGACTTGTATTCTACCATCCTCATCAATTTGAACTTTGGCAGTAGACCCCTTCAGCGGGGTTGGAGATCTAAAACCACAAATATGCGTAGAGCAAGCCAACCCAAGCCCATGCGCCTTTTTTCTTTTGGGTCTCTGCTTGCTCCATTTGCTGGCCGTCGCCACACGCTTTAGGCATTCTGTGAGGCCGGAACTCATTATCTTCCAGCCGTGAACTGATACGTCACCCGTCTGGGTCGCATTCCTTAATCTGAGATCAAGCGGGTCAATATCGAGTTCTCGAGCCATAATGTCTAAGTGCGATTCGAGGGCAAAGGCCGCTTGATTTGCACCATAGCCTCTGTATGCGCCAGTTGGAGTATTGTTCGTGTAAACCAGAGTTGCCCCTGTTTTTATGTTCTGCTGCCTGTATACAGAGTCAAATCGTATTGCAGCCGCAATCATAACCGCGGGCCCATGGCTGGAATAGGCGCCGTTGTCCGCGAAAATCTTGCTTTCTTTTGCTAAGAGCCTTCCATCTCTACTCATACCGATCCGTGACCATATCTTCATAGGAACCATCGGACGAGCCGCCTCCATCTCTTCCTGACGATTATTGAGTAGCTTAACAGGTTTATTGGCCTTCTTTGAAAGAAGGGC
>JAFDGR010000216.1 GCA_019309145.1 Deltaproteobacteria bacterium
CCCAAGCCGAAAATTTTGACACCCCGCGATGAGAAGAAGATCGACCGCATGGCGGGAACGAAACACCCAGAGCCCAGGCGCCAGAAAAAGAAAAATCCCAAATTTAAGCCGAAAGAGGCGGCAATGTATGGGGCAATTCTTCGGGCATGGGACCTCCAGCACACGGGTCAGGCATTGGGTCTCATAGAAGAGTTCCTGGCGACCTACCCTGATTCGGATGTTTCCAACCAGTTGCGGTTCATGAAGGCGAATATCCTTCTTTCAGCACTGGATGAGGGCAAACCGGGCATGCTGAGTAAGGTCGTTAAAGCGTATCAGGAAGTGATAAACAGAGCGCCTGACTCCGATCTGGCCCTTAAGTCATACCTGAAAATGGCCAAGGCATATGCCGGAAGCGGGAATCATTACCTGGGGATAAGCTGTCTTGATTTGGCTATTCGCCGGTATCAAAAGAAACAAGACCTGGGAAGCGTCTATCTTGAACGCGGGGAAATCTACCTGGAGAAGAATCTTTCTGAAAAAGCAGTGAACGATTTCAAGACTGTTTTGCGCAGGTATCCAACACCGGGCTTGACCGCAAGGGCGCTTTTTGGGATCGCCCGGTATCTCCAGGCCAGGGGACTTTACAAGGAAGCCCAAAAGCGGCTCTTCAGAATTGAGAAGATACGCCCCGGGTTTTTCATGGAAAAGCCTGACTTTCTCTCGGTGCAGGCACAGAATTACTTCTACCTGAAAGAGTACGCAAAGGCCAGGGCCTCTTTCTATGAGGCAATGAACCTGGCCAAGCAGCAGGAAAGCAGTGATCTCCTCCTGGTGCATATCGGCGATACGTACCTGCAGGAGTCAAAACGCAAAAAGGCTGAAAAGTTTTATACCATGGTAAAAGACACCTACCCGGAGTCCGAAGGGGCGTCCATCGCCGAGCTTCGACTGGGCGAACTCCATGAAGATGTAAACAAATTCAAGGAAATCAAGAAAAAACATCCCAACGGCTCGATCGCTGAAATAGCAACACTGAAAGTCGCTAACGCGTACTACAAGGCGGGGCTCTATCAAAAGACCATGGAAAGCTTGAAGGAGCTGGTCGCGAAACCCCCGAAGGATTCCATGGTAACCGCGGCCAGAACCCTTTTTGTCCGAGCGGCGGAAGGGGCCCTGAGCGATTTGTGCAAAAAAGGAAAATTTTCTGAACTCGTTGCCCTGTTTCATGAAAACGAGGCTCTCCTCAAGGGGAAAATTCGCCCGGACAAAGAGCTCCTGGTCGCCCAATCATTGCAAGAGCTGAAGGATTACCGGGGCGCTCTTTCCGCTTACAGGGATTTGAACCCGTCCGACCTGAGCGCGGAAAGAACGGAAACGTATTACCTGGGCCTGGCAGACTGCTTGTCGTTCTCCGGGTTTTCACAAGAAAGCATTCACTTTCTGGAGGAGGCGCGAAAGGCGCGGGTATCTTCCGCAACCAGACGTGCGGTCACGCGGGCCCTGGCAGACAGATACAAGAAGGAAAAGCGTTTCAAGGAAGCCTACGATCTCTATGCTGAAATAATACAGCAAAAGAAGGGCCTTTCCGCAAGAGAGATGGCGACTATATACCTTTCTATGGGAGAGGTCCTGAACGCCCAGGGAAAGTACGAGGAGGCCAGGGGTGTCCTGCATCGTTCCATCGCCCTGTCAGAACGCCAGAAAGAGCTCAAAGAGGTGCTCCTCTCCGCTCTGGGAAAACTGGGAGAAGGATATCTGAAAGAAAGCAGATACGCGGACGCACTCGGAGCTTTTGCCGGGGCGCTCCGCAGGGGCTATGAAAAAAGCCAGCCTGGTTTCTGGGATGTGCGACTGGGCCAGGCCGAGGCTCTCCTGGGGTTAGGCCGTCGCAGTGCCGCGGAAAATGTGCTGAATGAGGTATATGAAGGCCGAGGCCCGGACCAGCGTTACTGGGATTTGCGGTATCGCCTGGCCATGGAATACGTGAAAGCGGGGAGCCTTCAAACGGGAGAGAAACTTCTCAGGGAGGTTTCAGAGGAGGGAACACCGGCGCTCCAGTCGGACGCCCAGATCAAACTGGGCTCCCTGCGTCTCCAGAGACAACTTGAAAAACTTTCCATCTGGCCACAGCTCGGAGGCCTAGAACAACAGCATGCCAGACAATAACATTTTGTGGACAGCACATGATATCCCCTTGCCGCAGGGAGTCTGGAATCGCCTGAAAGGGCTGGGTTTTCGGGTGGTCGTGGAGGATGGAAACGGGGATCTCCCGGATCGTATCGGGGCGTTGACCCCCAGTCTGTGGGTTGGATCGCTCAAAAGTGACCTTTCAGGTGAGCTTGATACACTCAGGGTCATACGAGAGAGGTGCCCGGAATTGTGCATGATCCTTTTGAGCAACAACCCCTCGGTGGAGCAGGCGGTTCAGGCGGTGAAATTAGGAGCCTTTGACTACTTGCCGGCCAACGTTCCGGAAGATCGCCTGTGGGCGGTGTTGGAAGGCGCGTTGAAATCTCCCGGGCCTCGAAACGGAAAGAGGCGGAACCATTATGTGTCTTCACCCGGCGATTTTGAACCAGTCGCGGCGAATCAGGAGATGATCACACTGTTCAGTATGGCAAGAAAGATCGCCCCCCGCCGCGCCACGATCCTCGTGGAGGGAGAAAGCGGGACCGGAAAAGAGGTGGTTGCACGGTATATCCACCAAAACAGCGACAGGAACAAGAGGCCGTTTATTGCCATTAATTGCGCGGCACTTCCGGAAAATCTCCTGGAGAGTGAACTCTTTGGGCATGAAAAAGGGGCATTCACCGGCGCCATCTCCAGGAAAGCGGGAAAATTTGAACTGGCAGACGGAGGTACCTTGCTCCTGGATGAAATCAGTGAGATTGCGCCTTCCCTGCAGGCGAAACTCTTGCGGGTCCTCCAGGAAGGGGAGATCGACAGGGTCGGGGGCAAGTTCTCAAAGCCTGTGGACGTTCGTATCATTGCCACCACCAACAGAGACCTGGAGGAGGAGATCGAAAAAGGAAGTTTTCGCCTCGATCTTTACTATCGACTCAGTGTTGTTCCCCTGAAGATTCCTCCACTCAGGGAGCGCCCGGACGATCTTGGCCCTCTGGCAAGATTTTTTCTGCAGAAACATGGAAAGCTGAACAACGAAAAACCGAAAATCCTGACCAAGGAAGCCGAGGACCTGCTGAAACAACAGCAATGGCCGGGAAACGTCCGGGAACTGGAAAATCTCATGGAGCGTGCCACGTTACTGCTGGAAACCGAGGTTATCGGACCGGCTGACCTTGGCATGATCATGCGTCCGGCGAACCGAAAACCTTTTCCACAGGAGCTGGAAGTACAGCCATTGCGGGAAATGGAAAAGAAAATGATTTTTCACGCGCTTGAAGAAAACCAGGGAAATAGGACCCACGCGGCCAGGATGCTTGGGATCAGCGTGAGAACGCTGCGGAACAAGCTCAACGAGTATCAACGGAAGCAGCAAGACCTGTCAAAATCTTGACAGAGAAGTGGGCCAAAAAGACCGGGAAAACAGCTGAGGACAGCGTATCGGCCACCTACGACTCCCTGGAAGAGCTGGTATTGCTTTTGCAGGGAAGCGGTATAGCAGATTGAGAACAGGAGTATGACCATGAGCGACGAGCTTGGCATGAACAGGACACTTTTTGACAGGACCGTGGGGATACTGAGCCGGACCCTGGACTACCGTGTGCGGAATCAGCGTGTTATTGCCAGTAATATAGCCAACATAGACACGCCTGGTTTTCGCCCGAAAAAATTGAAATTTGATGAGGAGTTGCGCAGGGCGGTCGAAGATAAGCAGATTCATCTCAAAAAGACCGACAGGAAACATTTTCCCGGTCTCCAGGAGCCGGGCATGGAGGGACCGTCATCATTTGTGCTTGAAACGGAGCGCGGATCAACAGGCGGCGACCTTTCACTGGATATAGACCGGGAGATGGCAAAGATGGCCAAGAACAACCTTCTCTACGAAGCAACGGTCAAGATGCTTTCCAAGAAATTTGATCTCCTGCGAGCAGCAATTGAAGGACGGAGGTAATCTTCATGGGTTTAATAAAAGCGATCGATATAGCCGCGAGCGGCATGGCCGCGCAAAGGGCGCGAGTCAATGTGATATCCATGAACCTGGCCAACGCTAATACCACCCGCACGGCGAGTGGGGGGCCCTACCGGAGAAAGACGGTTGTTTTCGAGACAAGTGCCATTCCGGAGTCCTTTGAAGAAGCCATGAAAAACGCGGAAGACGGACAAGCGGTGTACGGGGTGAAAGTCAAGGGGATTGTCCCGGTTTCAGGGGAATTCAAGAAGGTTTTTGATCCCGCTCATCCGGACGCGGATAAAGAGGGATATGTGTATCTGCCCAATGTGAATCTTGTCCAGGAAATGGTGTCTCTGTTAAACGCCAACCGGGGCTACGAGGCGAATGCCGCAGCGGTCAGGACCGCGAAATCCATGGCCCTGCGGGCGCTGGATCTCTTCCGTTAAAAACGCAACCGTTGATGGTTACAAGAATGCAAACAGGAGATAACCAATGAATGGCATAAAACAGATAAGTGGAATGCAACCGCTGCCGGACGCGCAAAAAACACGGACGGAAAAAAAGGAAACAGGTTTCGCCGACGCCTTGAAGCACTTTGCCGCAGAAGTGAATGATGAGCTTCAGCAGGCAGATGGGCAGATGGAGGAGTTCGCGGTTGGAAAGCGAAGCGACCTTCACGAGGTGGTACTGGCAACGGAAAAAGCGGATCTCTCATTTAAGCTTTTGCTGCAGGTGAGGAATAAGCTTCTGGAGGCATACCAGCAGATCATGAGGATGCAGGTCTAGGCTGCAGGGGGTTTTGATTATGGCAGAACATGAAACAAACTGGTTTGGACAGCTTATGCAGGTCTTTCAGGGCCTTCCGTTGGCGAGGATGATTACTTTCGCCGTAATATTGAGCCTTGTCGCCGGGGGATTCATCGCGCTCGTGATCTGGACGAACAGGACTGACTACCAGATTCTGTTTTCCAACCTGGATGCCACTGATGCAAGCCGCATCACCGAGAAGCTGAAATCCAAGAAAATCCCTTTTCAACTGGAAGACGGCGGGCGCGCCATCATGGTTCCTGAGAACCAGGTTTACCAGCTTCGCCTTGAAATGGCGAGCCAGGGGCTCCCCAAGGGCCGGAACGTGGGTTTCGAGGTCTTTGATAAACTCCCCTTCGGCACCACGGAATTCGTGCAGAAACTCAAGTACCAGGAGGCCCTTCAGGGAGAACTGGCGCGAACAATCATGCAGTTCGATTCGGTCGAGCAGGCAAGGGTTCACATTGTGCCTGTCGGTGATTCCCTTTTTGTGGAGCCCGACAAAAAGGCCACTGCGTCGGTGGTGCTTCGGTTGCAGTCGGGACGAGCACTGGATCGAAGGCAACTCCAGGGCATCATCAATCTCGTGGCGTGCGCGGTGGAAGGCTTGAAACCGGAAAATGTCACGGTGGTCGATATGGACGGCGGGCTCCTGTCCGGAGGAAAGGGCGAGGACCAGGGGGCGGAAATGAGTTCCTCCCAGTTCGAATACCGCAGAAAACTTGAGAAGAGCCTGGAAAACAGGATCCGGACCATGCTGGAGCCGGTTGTCGGGGCCAATAAGGTCGTGGCCAAGGTTTCCGCGGAGGTTGACTTCAGACAGGTGCATAT
>JAFDGR010000031.1 GCA_019309145.1 Deltaproteobacteria bacterium
CTTGAGCGTATCAAAGGCAGGGACAAATTCTGCCAATTCAGGCCACAGGGATTCATAGAATCTCTTATCATCCCAGCTAAAATCAAATCCGATTGGATCTTCATCCATGGACTTCCCAAGAAGAATCAGACCTCCTGTCTCACTTCTGAAATAAAGGCCTGAAGGCAATAGGGTAAGAGGAAGCGGCACCTCGGGTTTGACCGCCGGTTTCAGGCAAAACACCTGTCTCTTGGTGGGTACAACCGGCAGTTCGATCCCCGCCGTCTTTGCTATCTCAGCGGCCCAGGCACCCGCACAATTGACGACAACCTTGGCCCTTAAAGTATCATCCGTGCGCAGCCGCACGCCATCAACCAGGCCACCCTGTGTCAGTATTTCCACCACTTCATCCTTCACGAAAGTGGCACCCAAAGATACGGCTTTTTTCTTGTAGGCCATGACGAATGCATAGGGATCCAGGTACCCATCATCAGCGCCGAAGGTCCCACCCACATAACAGTCTGGCTTGTAAAGCGGGTAGTGCTCCATGATCTTTGCAGGAGACCACCACTCTACCCTGCAACCCAGACTCTGCTGCAACGCCAGACTCCTTTTTGATTCTGCTTGTCCCTGTTCATCCACCAGAAACAGGTTCCCCTCTTTTCGATGTCCGATAGCAGGTTTTTCCCCATTCACTGCCATATCTTCATCAAAAGATTTCAGCCGCTCAAGAGTGTATTGAGAAATCTGAATATTTTCCTTTAGACCAAATTGAACGCGCACATTTGCCATAGATAACATGCTTGAACAACGTTCATATACCGGATCCTTTTCAACAAAACATACCTTCAGTCTATTGTCAGCCTTCATCAGGTGATAGGCGGTTGATGAACCCATCACCCCTCCTCCAATAATGACCACATCATATATATCCTTGCCCATGACTTGCCTTATCTCCGGTCTTTTCAATGCATCCCTGGTACGTCCCAGGCCTCGCTTATCCCCGGCCGTCCTACGGCTGTAAAAACAAGTTCCGTGTCGAGATAGATCACCTGGGCCCAACCCAGTTTTGGTGTTTCACGGTGATCCCTTCTGACCATTCGTACCTCCACATCCTCTGCGCCTGCCTTTCGGGCCAGGGACTCCATGTAAGAACGCATGACAGATCTTGCGTAAGAAACCGCTTTCTCAAGATCCGCAAAATCACATACCCCTTTCGGTAAATGCAACCTGAATGCCGTGCCCCCGTTCAACGGACTAATGCGAACGTTTGCACGTTGGATAACATTTCCCGCCACAGCACCTACCGCGTTTGCCACGCCCGCCTGGTTCGGTATTATTGATTCCGTGTGGAGCATTTCTGCTGTTCGTGGAACGTATCCCTGAGCCGCCGCTCCAACCGCCACAACAGGAAGCTTCAGCTTCAGCCGACATGCCAACTCCCCATCATGCTCATCAGAGAACCCCCACTTTAAAATGGTATTTGCAGCGGGCTCATCATCCCATGAGGGAAGGCCAGCCTCGCTCTCCAGGATCTTGCTCACGATTTCTTTGCCGACCCGGGTGGATACCTCGGAAACGACACGTTCACAAAATTCGGCGACTGAAATCCCTAAGCGAGAAGCCAGGAGTTCAGCCGCTAAAGTTGACGCGTTCCTGTCCCAGCATTGCATTTTTCCCAGGGCGTGTAAGGCGTCTGTTGGGGTGAACCCACTGCGTTGTACTATGCTCATTTTTTCAAGATGCCGGATGCGTATTATACCGGACGCATCCTCCCTGATTTCATTGCCCAGGAGCGCGACCGGTTCTTTTTTTATGCGCACAATCAGTCGCTTATCTTTGCTTGAGAGCCTATTAACCGGGTTTCGCCCTGAAACGAGAAATTGGGCCACTCTCTCTTCCTCCAGATGGCTCACACGCTGACGTTTAAGTGTTTCGCATATATTTGGATAGTCCATGGCCAGCAAGCAGAGCGGAACAGCACGCCGAGGGCCAATGAGAAGTCTTTTCTCCCGGTCTATCCGCACATGGCTGTCTCCGCCCAATCCAACGGTGTGCACATCCACGGCCTCCACCATCGTTCGTCTGCCGCCAATACGTGCTCCTTCTGTATTCATTTTTGGCCGGCCATCTTTGAGCAATGCAATATCAGTGGAAGTCCCCCCCATGTCCACAATCCACATATTGCGCTTCCCGGACAAAAATGAAGCCCCGATCGCACTTGCAGCAGGGCCGGATAAGATTGTTTCTACCGGCCTCTTTATGGCCCATTCCGCACTGACCAGTGAGCCGTCTCCTTTTACAATCATCAAAGGGGAAGTGAGGCCGATTTTTTCCAGTGTATTCTGTACATTATCTATCAAATCTCTGAGAAGAGGAATCAGCCGTGCGTTGAGCACCACTGTGGCCGCTCTCCGAATCGCATTGAGACGCGACGTGAGCTCATTGCCACACGTCACGGGAATGTCCGTCAAGTCCTCCACGATCTTTCGAACGCGGCGTTCATGTTCCGTATTTCTTGTTCCAAAATATCCTGAGATTGCAAACGCATCGGTGCCACTTTTCCTCTCAAGAATCGTCTTTCGCACAACATCCTCGTCCAGCGACTCTGTTTCATTCCCTTGTAGGTCATGGCCTCCTGGTACATATACAATGTCGTCGGTCTCTATTTCTTTTTCAAATGCATAACGGTGCATCATGTGTTGGTCATAGCCGATCAACAGAAGACACACATGTCCTCCATGGCCTTCGATAATTGCATTTGTCGCAAGCGTTGTGGACAAAGCGACCATTCCCACATTTTCTTTGTATTCCTCATTCTCCTGGAAACCGAATACTCCCGCTACCGCCTGCCTGATACCAATCGCAAGGTTTTGTCGTGTGGTCAGTGCCTTGCCCGTCGCAACAATATTATTACGGCCATAAGCTACCAGTGCTGCATCCGTATAGGTACCGCCCGTGTCAATGCCCAAACAATAGAGAAGCTTCGCGTCACGGGCCAATAATCGATCCATCTCAGTCAATTCAGAAGACCTCTTCGCCCTCTTCAGAACATATGTTCCGTGATACCCTGTACTCGTAGAACAGTTGACATAAAATACTAATGACTATTTCTAAATTTTTTAATAGTATACTATTGGTAGACATAAAGAGTCAAGCAATTTTGCATTGCAGCCCAAGCCAATACTCCTGGCCGTGTTCACTTGCACAAGATATGCATATTGTTCTGAGAAAAAGAATGTCAGATTCTGAAGAGATGCGAAGAGGCAACAAGACTCAATTTTTCTGAAAACCTTGAGCTATTGTGCTTAAAATTTATTTTTAATACGCTCTATGTGGACCCTTAACCATTCACGCCTTATCTTGCCCGCAGCAGCAGAATCCTTTCTCGATAGGGCTTCATAGACCTGCTCATACTCCTGGGAAGAAGCCTTTACTCCTTCATCCCAATCCCCTCTTTCAAAAAGGATATATGAGAGCCTTATGGTCAGGTTGTAGAGATATTGAGAAATATCTCTCAGTACCGGGTTATTGGCCGCATCATAAAGGATATCGCGAAATTTGAAATCTGTTTCCACCAGGGCCCTTTGACTCTTGTGGCCAAAAAGCTCTTTGCATTTCTGTTTTATCTTGTCAATTTTTTCGAGGTGATCATCTGTCACATGTGTTGCGGCCAGTTTGCCGGCCAGATCCTCGATTTCAAGTCGAATCTGAAATACATGGGTCATCTTTTGAAATTCGAGTTCCGTAACGATCGTGCCGGTCCTTGGGATAATCCTCACCAGTTGTTCCCATTCCAGCCTGTTTAATACTTCTCGCAAAGGTGTCCTGCTGACCCCAAATTCTTCTGCTAAGAGGTTCTCATTCAAGATGCGCCCGGGAGGATATTCAAAAAAAATAATCCGATCCAAAATAGTCCGATAGATATCCAGGTTCATGTTTTTAATCCATGACAGAAAAAATGATTTTTTTCTTTTAAATGCCAAAATATTAAGCCGAAAGGGAGTATAGTAGGAAAATATAACGGAGTCAAGACAAAGGCTGTTCATCCTTTGTATGCCTTTGTCCAAATGTCCAAAACCGCCGTTTCTGATGGAGCCCCACGGGTAAACCCGTGGTTATCCGCCTCAGCTTTGGGCGACATCACGCCGGAGCACAACAATTGTTTGTGCATTCATCCACGGGCAAGCCCGTGGTCTTCTGCGAAGGCGGATAAATAAGAGAACAGTATGAGGTCAATACGGGGTGTGAGAAAGGAAAGTTATTATGCACACCGATGATGCGTTTCAGTACTCATCAGGAGCTATTGTTCTACGATGCTTCCAATCCCTGCGGTTAATGATTTCCTGTAGGCCGTGATTGCCACGGCAATATCAAGCGCGGCAAATCCCACGCTTTCATAGATGGTGACTTCTTTTTCATCTTCTCTTCCCGGGATTTTTCCCGCGACAATATCACCCAATTCCGCATACATTTTTTCTTGTGTGATCTTCCCTTCCTTCAGGGGCACCAAGAGGTCTCCAGCAACCGCCCATGATTCCTTTTGGATATCAGTCACTATTTTTTTGGCTTTCATGACAGTATCGCTATCAATTTCTTGCATGTTTGGAGTGAATGATCCGACGGCATTTATGTGAATCCCATCGCCCAAATATTTTCCATCAAACACCGGCCTTGAGGAAGTCGTCACAGTAGTTACAATATCCGCGCTTTCAATGCACTCATTGGCACTATTTGTGATGATCGTGTTGTAATCCCTATTTTTAATTTCTTCAATGTACCTTTGAAATTTTTCAGCCTTTTCCAAATCCAGGTCAAATAATCGCACCTCTTTCAAGCGTCGGACCCGTTGGATTCCATCTAACTGAGTGCGTGCCTGGGCTCCTGTTCCGATGATGGCCAATATGCACGCTTCTTCTTTGGCCAAAAATTTTGTTGCAATGGCTGAGGCAGCCCCTGTTTTCAAGGCAGTGAGATAAGTGGCGCTCACCACAGCCAGAGCTTCCCCAGTATCAGCGGAATAAAGGTGAATATCCGCTAGAACGGTTTCCTTTCCTTTCCTCACGTTGCTTGGAAAACTGGAAGCTTGCTTGATCCCATAAAATGGCATGGAATGATAATTTGCGGTGAGAAAAATAGCATCGTTGTTTTCATCTCTCACGTGAAGAGTTATCCTGGAAGGGACATCAACTAGCTTTTTGGAGTAATCACGGTATGCGCCCTCCACTGACTCGATGACATCGTCCATGGTCAAGGCTTTTTTGACATCACTTTCTGAAAGGAACAACATTTTCCTGATCCTTTTCCGGCATCTCCCAATTGAATGATCCCCCGCTGAAAGCGGGATTAAAAAGAATCGGCATTTCTCTCTCCTTTTATGGAGATTTCCTCACCAGCGCAAGATATTTGTCCTTCAATCGAGGGGAAAGGACCTGGATTACCTCCATAAATCCTCCGCGTACAAAGCGTACCGCCAGAATCATAACTATGGCGAAAATGAAGAGGCTCAGTCCTGCGACCCACCCCCGGATAAGTTCTGAAACAATAACGACAAAAAACGATCCTATGAGCGGACCGAAGACAGTACCCACCCCTCCAATGATGACGATCAGACAAACCTTGCCCATTTCATCGAGCCCTCCGATACTGGGATCGACTATGGTGAAGAAATGAGCATAAAAGGCACCAGCCACCCCTGCCAGTGCACAGCCAAATGCAAAACCAAATACCTTCCAGAAGTTTGTCCAGATGCCCATACTTTCCGCCGCATCCATGTCATCACGAATGGCGAAGAGGCTGAGTCCCCACCGGGAGTGGTAGAGGAACACGGACACAATAAATGTAAACAACATCAAGGCGAGGCCAATAAAATACCCATACAGGTCAGACTGGCCTCCTTCGATGAATGGCGGTGCCACAAAGCCGCCGGACCCTCCGGTTATTTGCTCTTCAGCCTTGATAACCACATTGACCACCTCGGCAAAAGCCCAGGTCACAAGACAAAGATAAAAACCGCGCACTCTCAGAATCATGAGTCCAATCAAAATTCCCATCAATCCTGCAGCCAATCCCCCGACGAGCAGGCCGAGAAATGGAGAAAGACCAGCGTGCTCCGCTAACAGGGCCGACATATAGCCGCCAATGGCCGGGAAAGCAACATGACCATAGGAAAACTCCCCTGCATAGCCAAAGATAATATTCCAACTTATGGCTAGAATGGCATAATAGAAAAAGACACTCAAGACCGTTAACCACACGGACCCTATAATCCACGGTAACAACAGCCCTATCACGGCAATGACGACAGCGACTATGATCTCGTTTCTTTTCATGCAAAAGCCACCTTACTTCTGTCCAAAGAGCCCCTGAGGTCTGAACAAGAGGAAAAAGGCCATCATAATGAAGCCAATGGCATCCTTGTAGGCTGAGGAAATATAGAATGCGCCCAGAGTCTCGGTGACACCGAGCATAATACCACCCACCAGCCCACCCGCAATGGAACCCAGGCCACCAATGGCCATGACCTCATAGCTCTTGACCAGAGGGCCACCACCGCAGTCCGGCGATACCAAAAAAATGGGGGCCACCAATGCACCGGCAGCCCCGGCCAGGGCACAGGCAACGCCGCATGAAATCCAGCTCTCACGGGCAATGTTCACCCCATTGATCTTTGCGCCGTTCGGAGACTGGGTAATGGCCCGCCAGCCGCGACCACGCCAGGTTTTCTTGATATAGATGGCGAGGCCGATAACCAGAAGAGCCGATACAACCCCACTCAACACCATGTTTCCGCTGACTTTGACCCCCAGGATATGAACGTCAAATGGGATGTAATCAGGCGGCTTTCGATAAAAGGGGCCAAAAACCAGAGCGGCCAGCTTCCGAAAAAAAAGGAGAAGCGCAAAGGTCATTATGAGGGCATAGTCCATCGGTTTCTCCATGTCCTCTTTATGAATAGGACTGAGGAGAAGCTTTTCGACGATAGCCCCGACAATGAACGTCATAAGCATGGCGACCGGAACGGCCAGAAAGAATGGCAAACCAAGAAGGCTCATCGAATAATACGCCATGTAACCGCCGATCATGTAAAATTCACCGTGGGCAAAGTTAATGATCCGCATCACCCCGGTGAGAAAGGCGAGTCCCACACCCATCAACGCGTACACCAAACCGATTGCCAGTCCCCGAATGACCAGTTCCAAAAGCATCTTAATCCCCGTTTAAAGGCCCCGAAGCACACCCATCGGGGCCATCGAACTCATTAAGGATAAACCACTGCTGCCTGATCCCCGGATTGTTTATAGGCTGTCATCTTCTTGACAAAGAGCTGATGACCCATCCACTGGTTCCATATAGCACCCCCCTTGCGTTCAAAGGTAATGACGCCTGTTGTGCCTTTGAATTTGGTGTCCTTCAGGGCTTTGGCAATCTTTTCCGGATCGGAGGATTTGATCCTCTTCATTGTATCTGCCAGGATCATCAATTCATCATAGAGAAAATAGGCAAAGACGGGCGGTGTGTATCCATATTTGGCCTTGAATGCTTTTTTGAAATGCTGACCGAGAGGGGATAATTTAAGCTTTGCCGATTCAAAGGTCGCGTAAGTCATGCCAACACCTTTTTTCCCCATAATCTCCCAGAAGTCCGGATACGTGGGCCAGTCCCAGCTGGCCAGAATGCTGCACTTGGGGGCTAAGCCGATCTCAAATGCCTGCTTGGGAATAAGATTTGTCGCCTGATAGACTGCTGCCACGATCAGAACATCCGGTTTTGGACTCTTCCCCTTCAAATCCAGAAGTTGCGGCTTAAGATCCGTGGCCTCGGCAGGATAGGCGACTTTATACACCTTCAGCCCTTCGGATTCCGCGTACTTGCCCATGGCATTTGCGAAGCCTGTTCCGAATGCGGTGGTCTCGTACATGACGGCAACGGTCTTAAACCCGCTCTTCGTGAGGTAAGGGAGAAGCAGCCTGGCGATTTCAGAATTAAAGGGACCAACTCTGTAAACATAGTCGGAATGAGTCTCGGTCAACTTATCGGTCCAGCTGTAATGGAGCATAATGGGGACATGCATTCTGGATGCAACTTTTGCCTGAGCGACCGCTACCGAACTGTGCCAGAGCCCCACAATGGCCGAGACCTTCTGACTGGCGATCATCCGCTTCATGGCCACCACTCCGACCGCAGGTTTTCCCTCATCGTCCGCCTTGACGAGCGTGATCTTCTTCCCCACAATTCCACCATTGGCGTTGAGCTCGTCAATGGCCAATTCGGCTGTTTTGACGTTGATCTCACCTGACTTGTAATCGCCCGGTGCGGAAAGGGGTGTAATGAGGCCGATCTTGATCTCGTCACCTGCCAGGACACCGGATGGTACTGACAGAAGCAACAACGCGCTCACACCGAGTGCAATAATAATCCACAAGCTATTCCTTTTCATGATACCCTCCTTTTCATGCAATGGTTAATGGTTGATCAAAGACCCAAGTAGTTTTTCTTTATATGCTCACTTCCAAGCAGGTCACTGCTCTTGCCTTCCATGACAAGCGATGCGTTTTCCAGGAGATACCCTCGCTGGCTCAACTGAAGGGCATGAAATATGTTCTGCTCGGTGAGCAGAATGGGGGTCTTTTCCTTCCGGTTGATCCTGGAAAGGGCATCGAGAATGTCCCTGACCGCAAGGGGCGCCAGGCCCAGAGACGGCTCATCCAGCATGAGAAGCTTCGGATTGGACATAAGACTCCGGCCAATGGAGAGCATTTGGCGCTCCCCACCACTGAGTGTTTCAGCTAGCTGACGTTGACGCTGCTTCAGAATGGGAAAAAGATGAAACACGAAATCGGTTCGTTCGGCCAGTCTTTTTCGCGCCTCCTTAAGATAGGCGCCCATGTAAAGGTTTTCCCGGACGTCCATCTGCGGGAAGAGCCATCCCTCTTCCGGCACCAGCACGATACCGAGAGCTGCGACACGATGCGGTCTTATACCCTGAATAGCTTCGCCCCTGAAATGGATCTCGCCTTCCCGGGGGACGAGCAATCCGGAAATAGTCTGGAGCAAGGTAGACTTTCCTGCACCGTTTGGACCCAGGATACAGACAAATTCCTCCTCTTTCACATGGAGTGAGACCGAGGAAAGCGCCTGGAGCCCATCATAATAAACGCTCACACTTTCTACATTTAGCATAGGCTGGTTACTCCGCGAACTTGTATTCCTCACCCAGGTAGGCTTCAATCACTTTCGTATTGTTCGCGATTTCTCGAGGGCTGCCTTCAGCGATCAAAGATCCCTGATGCAAAACGATAATGGTATCAGCGTTTTCCATAATTGCCTTCATCACGTGTTCGATCCAGAGGATAGTTATATCCAACTCCCGGTGAATGCGTCGCAGGAGCTTTGTCATTTCGGTGGCTTCTGCTGGATTTAATCCGGCCACACTTTCGTCCAGTAACAACAACTTGGGCTTCACCGCCAGAGCACGGCACACCTCCAGGAGCCTGCGTTCCTGAAACGTAAGATTTTTTGCAAAATGATCCCGCTTCTTCCATAGGCCGGCAATGTTCAGCAGCCACTCGAAATCCACCTCATTGTGCCAGGCACAGACCTGGAGATTTTGTATCACGGTCATATTGAGAAACGGTCTGGGAATCTGGAAGGTCCGCCCTATCCCCAGTCTGCAGATCTGGTGCGGAGGCATCCCTGTGAGTGAGCGACCCCGAAATAAAATATCTCCGTTAATAGGTTCGTACACCCCGGTGATGCAGTTGATGAGAGTCGTTTTTCCGGCCCCATTCGGACCGATAAGCCCCAGAATTTGACCTTCCAAGATATCAAAGCTGACTTGGTTGAAAGCGACAAGGCCCCCAAAGGCCATGCTTAGATCTCTTATCTCGATCAGTTTTTTGGATATTGCGGTTTCCAATGTCCCTCTCGACATTGCACACTTTTAGTATATAACAACAATTTTCTTATTTGATCTATTGTATACTACTGATAAATTATCCTGTCAAGCTTTTATCTGCCGGTATTTTCATGTTGCACTTCTCTAACAATACGATCTATCTCGGCTTCCGCGTCGGGGGATAAGAGATTCGGAGCACCTGCCTCCAGCATTTCCAGCACTCTTCCCCTTGCCACCTCGTAGATATCCCGGGAACCGTCTCGTTCCCATAAGTCCCAGTTTCTCCGTTCCAGCAGTTCCGGCATCCATAGTTCCTTGCGGAAATTACTGAAGGTGTGCTTGTGCCCGAGGAAACTCCCGCCATGCCCCACCTCTTTTATGACCTCGAACGCGATGCTTTCTTCGTTGACGATAACCTCCCTTACAAGGCGCGAAACTCCCGCCATACAATCGTTACAAAAGAGCAAGTCCGGAAAGTCCACGACCATGTCCATATCCAGCTGCATTGAATCCATTACGTCCGCGACCAGGCCGGTAACCGTCCCGATCATCCCCGTTTCGAAACCTGCCTGGGCATCCAGCACCTTTGCGTCCCTCAACATGGAAGGCATTCGTACCGGCATATCCAGGAAACGACCCATCTGGGCCATCCCCACTTTCAGAATACCGAACTCGGGGCAGGCCATGGAAATGGCCCCTGTCCTCATGTCAATGCCCCTTGCGAAACTCGTATACACCACCGGGGCCCCTGGATGGACCAGCTGTGAAACCACCAGGCATGCCAGTATCTCCGCGTGTGCCTGGGCAATGGTTCCTGCAATCGTAATGGGTGACGAGGTGCCCAGAATGGGGCCTGAACTCAGCATCGAGGGGATGTTCAAACGGCTCATTTCCATCAGAGCTTCCAGTGATTCTTTATCAATCCCCAGTGGCGGCAGGGTTAAGACCCATCCGGAGATAAACGGACGGGTGGTAAACATCTCTTCATCTTCCGCCGCAATGGAAGCCATCTTCACGGCATCGCGCACGCACCGGGCACCCAGGACACCGCCGGTGATATGCTTGGTGGTATTCTTCAAGGTTGTTGCCCAGGTGTACCAGTCGTTATAGGCATTGGGTACATCCTGGGGAGTAACCAGGCCGCCATTGATCCGTACATGCTCAAGCTGGTCGGCAATCCGGGTGAGGTCAGCCAAGTCCTTATCTGTCGCCGGTCTTTTTTTGCGGGTATAGGGATCAATAACGTTGACCGCCATGGTCATACAGGCCAGTGTCGGCTCATGTCTCTCAAAGGTGATATCGTGTTTCGAGTCCCGTCCAAAAAGGGTAACATCTTTCCGCTTTGGGACCTTTTGAATGGCATATTCCACCAAGTCTTCAGGGATCCTGGCCACATGCCCCTCGAGGACATCCGCTCCTGCTTTCTTGAGCAGTTCCAGGGCGTCGTCAAAGGGAAATCGAAACCCGATTTCGCTCAAAATCTTCAGAGCCGATTGATGGATGAGCTCGATCTCCGCCGCTGACAACACTTGCAACACCGGTTTCATGGATACAATCCCTTATTGACGAATAGAAATCTCTATGGCACCCGGGACCGGGCAGACAGAGTAACAGCCACCGCACCCGATGCAGTTTTCTTCCTTGACCCAGGTCGCCTCGTCGCCGGGCTGCATTGCCTGGTAAAAACAGGCATGCAGACATCGGCCGCAATTGGTACAGGTCTCCGGGTCCACTTTTGCCCGTTCAGGCGGCATATCGGCGTAGGCCATTGCCGCATCAGATGCGATACCCCGCATTTGCTCCAGGTTCTCATAACCTTTCTCGTTCATGAATTTTTCGAGTCCACGAACCTGCTTGCCGAGCCATTTATAACCATAGACCATCACCGCGGAGCACATCTCTACAATATGGGCCCCGCTCATGATAAACTGGACCACATCTCGCCAGTCATAGGCCCCATTGGTTCCGGCGATAAACATCTCATCCTTGAAAGCCTTGCGAACATCGTTAATCCATCGCAACGTCAATGGCTTGATCCAGGGGCCACCTACTCCGGCCTGGCCGTAAATAAGAGGTTTTCCCGTCTCGATGTCCGGCACAAAACCGATAAAACGGTTCGTCAGAGTCACCGCAGACGCCCCGATACTCTTCAACCGCTCGGTAAAAAGCACCAGATCCGTCACCTGAGGTGTCACCTTGATCATGACCGGGACACTCACTGCCTCGCATACGGCCTGGGTGATTTCACATGCATAGTCAAAATCCTGTCCCACATTCATCCCGGTCCTCACTCCAGGCATCATGTGAGGATGAGGACATCCGAAATTGCACTCGATCAGGGGCACTCCTGCGTCCTCAATCTGCTTGCCCAGTTCCACCCAGCCGGAAATCTCTGTCGAGGCAATACTTCCTATGACCGTTGCATCATGTTCGGCAGCGTATTTCAGGGTCTCCTTGATCTGGGGCACGAACTCTTCCGGAGTTTCCAAGGCCAGCCCGCTGCGGCCATACAGGCTGAAGGCCCTCGGGACCTTTCCCCGGCAGACCTCGTGCCGCTCATTGAGAAACCGCCATTTGGATCTGGTGGTCAATTCACGCATGGCCGGGGAATCCGTCATAGTCTTTGCGATCACACCCCCTGCCCCGGTATCGATGCATTTTTTCATATTGTGGGCATTCAAAGTGGGCTCTGCAGAAGATGCCACAACCGGGTTCTTTATCCTGACGCCGCAAAAATCAACTTGCATGTTTGCCATCACTCTTCTCCTTACTCCTTCCTGCTCAGCCACTCCTGCCGATCGGCCAGGGCCGGAAAATGCTCCCGTGCACTTCTTACTCCATCCAGATCAATTTCCGACCGCACAATAGCTTCATCATCTCCGCCGCTCGCCAGAATGATTCCCCAGGGGTCCACGATCATGCTGTGGCCGACGAATTGACTTCCCCTATTTAAGCCGACAGAATTGGAAGAAACGAGAAAACACTGGTTTTCAAGTGCCCGCACCCGGTTCAACATAATCCAATGCTCAAGGCGCGGATAGGGCCAGGCAGAGCACACCAGGAATACTTCTACTCCCTTTTCAACCATCCGGCGAAAAAGCTCAGGGAAACGGAGGTCATAGCAAGTGGCCAGACCAAATGTGCCCATTTCCGTTTCAGCCACAACCATCCTATTGCCGTGAGTCAGGATCTGAGTCTCCCTGGAGTTGAACCCGAAGAGGTGAATCTTCCGGTAGTTCACCATGATCTCACCTCTCGGGGACAGAAGATAGCTGGAGTTGTAGTACTTGCCGCCGTCCTTCTCCACGAAGCTTCCCGTGTGGAGATAGACCTTCAATTCCCTCGCCAGGGTCCTGAAGGTACTCAAGGTGGGACCATCCTTGTCCTCCGCTTCAGACACATACCGCTCAAAGCTCATGAATCCAATGTTCCAGAGCTCTGGCAGAATAATCAAATCTGCGTCCTTCGCTTCCCGAATCCGGCCCATAGCCTTTTCTATGGTTGCGGCCTTGTCATCTTCCACAACAGCTATCTGTATGGATGCTATCAACATCTCTTTCACTCTTCTTCAACCGTCATATAATTCATGGGCAGAATTTCATAACTCAGATCGAGACTGCGCCCCAGTTTCGGGTCTGTGAGTTTTGCCATAAACTGTTCTCCGAAGACAAACTCGCCGGTGAGAGACCCAAGGGTACCGGAATAGATGATTAAATTCTCCAAGGGGAATTTCACCTTTGAGGCAACAAATTCCATCAGGGACTTCGGGTCCATGATCAGAGCAAGGGAACCTTGCTGGTACAGGATCTCCTCTCCTTCTTTCACGACACTGGCTTCTATCACCAAGTCATCCCAGTGATCCGTGACTTCAGCAAGGGACCAAACCCTGCGACTGATTATATTGGGACATATCTGTTTCGCGCGGGGTATGTCGGTCTCTTCCAGATGCCGATCCGTATGATCGCTCCCAACACCGACATAGATCGTGTTTTCATTCTCAATAAGCAGCACGTATTCCACTTCGCCGCACGTTTCATCACCGTACACCTCTATCTTTGCATCGGTGAGCAGGGTGCGTGGAATCACCGGATAGAGGGTAGGGGTATGTTTCGGTCCAGGGATCCCTTTCCTGGCCAGCTCGTCAATGTGTCGCCGGACTTCCTCCTGATCCCTGCCCACATAGCCGGCATTGACCATCCGGGTGTAGGCAAAGTTCAGCGGCTCGCTCCTGTCCTTTCCTTCAAGGGTCAATACAATTTCCATCTCTCAATACCTCTTTCTTTCGGGGCCGAGAACCGGCGCACGGTCCGGGGTCTATTTTTTGAAATATCTGATTTCAAAGGTGACACATCCGTAGGGAATGCGATATGGGCCATGCTTCATTCCGGGCGGACGGCACGCGTAGAATCCGGGCAAATACGTTTCCTTCTTGGCAATGTCATACAGGCTGCCCTCGACGATCAGGACCTCCTCCCAGAAATCATGGACCAACGTCTCTGATGTCTCGATTCCCGGGGGAAATTTCAGCATGCGCGTATAATCCCCGCTCCCGGGATCCTCACTGAGGATCTTTTCCTTAATCCCCAGGGTATCCCCTTCTATTGGTCGCCACTCATACTCCGTGTCATAGTCGATGAATTCAATCTCCGGTTTTGCCATTTTTTCTTCCTCCCTTCATTATGCATCCTGTTCCATGCGTTTTCACTCGGCGATACCAAATTGCCTCATTATTTCTTTTGCTTTTTCAACTCGACAAATATTTTCTCCGCTGAAATGGGAAGCTCCTTCATCCGGATACCGGTCGCATTATAGATGGCATTGCTCACGGCAGCCATGACAGGATTAAGGGCCGGCTCCCCGATGCCTTTTGCGCCATACGGACCGTTGGGGTCGACGGGTTCAATCAAGATCGACTTTACTTCCGGTGCGTCCTCTGCTGTAGGAATAAGATAGTCAAGAAAATCAGGATTTATTATTTTCCCCTGTTCAGTCACCATATCTTCCATCAACACCCACCCCAATCCTTGCAGCACGCCACCCTGGATTTGCCCTTCGATTGCCATCGGGTTAATAACCCTGCCACTATCATGCGCTGCAAAATAGTTCACAACATCAACCTGGCCCGTGTCCGGGTCCACTTCCACTTCTGCGATATGGCAGGCAAAAGGATAGACCGGTGAAATGTTTCCATACTTGGTCTTGGGATCCGGTAAGACGGTGGGAGGATCATAAAACCCGGTTCCGACTATTGGCGCCCCGTGTCTGAACCTGGTAGCCTGATCCGCCACATCCCTGAAGGGGAGCGTGGTCTCAGGGGAACCCTTGACGAAAAACTTTCCCTCGCGACACTCAATATCCTGGGGGTTGGCTTCCAACATTGTTGCTGCAATTTCCGTAAGTTGTCTGAACGCATCGTTCGCAGCAGCAAGGACACCATGACCGCCCATTACGGTCCCCCGGCTCGCAAAGCTGCCGCAACCGAAGGGCGAGATGTCTGTGTCGACCGGAGCCACATGCACTCTTTCCAAAGGTACACCAAGGCGCTCGGCCACAATTTGCGCATATGCAGTCTTTTGCCCCTGGCCCATATCTGACTCACCATGAAAGACCAACACCCTTCCATCTCGTCCCACGCGGACGATTCCGGCCCCGCCGTCAAATTCGCGGGCAAACGGACGGTTCCCTGACACATGGTTGCAGCAGGCAATCCCTATTCCCTTAAACTTCTCCTTTCGCTTTCGCTTTTCCGACCAGTTTGCCGTTTCAGTGGCTTTGGACACGCATTCTTTTAAAGCGCAACTCTTGATCTCCCACCCGTGCACACTCACTTCGTTTGGCCCGATAGCATTTTTTAGACGCACCTCTGCCGGATCCATGTTGAGTTCATGAGCGATGATATCCAATGACGACTCCAGGACAAACGTCATCTGAGCATTCCCAAATCCCCTGAAACACCCGGTTGGCACTGTGTTGGTATAAACGGTGTAGCCCGTTGCCCTTACATGCTGAAAACGATACAGCGAATCGACCCGGTAACAGGCTGTGGAAACTATTGCCTGGGCATAAACAACCCTCGCTCCTGCTGCACCCACTACCTGGACCTCTTTTCCGGTGATCAGGCCGTCTTTTGTCGCGCCTATTTTAATGTCAATATACATGGGCACGCGAGGATTCCCGGCAATGAAATCATCGTGCCGTGTATTAAAAACTCTCACCGGCCTCCCGGCTTTCTGGGCCAGAACAACAGCAATGAGATGGACATTGTTTTCAAACTTCCCTCCAAATCCACCACCATAGTCAGGGACGATGACGCGGATGCTGTCCGGCGAGACGCTGAGAGCCCTCGCATATGTCATGCGCATCATATTCGGGATCTGCGTTCCGGCCCAGAGCGTGATTCGGCCGGATTGATCTATATCCGCTACAGCGCCCATCGGTTCCAGATAGGCCTGGTACACCTGATTGGTGCAATAACGGTCCTCATACACAATGTCCGATTTCTTGAGCGCCTCATCCACATCCCCTGCCTCGATCTTGAATTCAGCAGCAATGTTCCCGGGCTTGTCCTCGTAGATCAGGGGCGCCCCGGGCTTCATGGCGTCTAATGGATCCGTGACAAAAGGGAGTTCCTCGTATGCAACCCTGATCAAATCCAGGGCCTCTTCGGCGGTATCCTCATCTGTTGCGGCTACTGCGGCAACTTCATCCCCACAAAATCTGACCCTTTCTCTGGCAAAAATCGTCCAATCCTCCGTCCGGGGTCCAAACCTGACCCCGGGCGTATCCGCATAGGTCACAACCGCCTTCACTCCAGGCAGGGTCTCCGCCCGGGACGTGTCTATCTGCTTTATCCGCGCATGGGGGAAAGGGCTTCTCAAGATGCGGCCATAAAGCATATTCGGCAGAACCAGGTCAGACACAAACCTAGTCTTCCCCATGGTCTTTTCCAGAGCGTCTATCTGGGGATAGGATTTTCCTACGACATTCAACTCGCTCATCAGGCTTCCTCCCTGCCTCTTTCAGGTTATTCGGAATCCCCGGTTGCGCAAGACTTTATGGCCTCAACGATCTTGCTATACCCCGTGCAGCGGCACAGATTCCCGGCTATTGCGGACCGGATCTCATCTTCTCCCGGGGCTGGATTTTCATCCAACAGGGCCTTGGACGTGAGAATCATTCCCGGTGTGCAGAAGCCGCATTGAACCGCCCCTTTCTCGGCAAAGGCCTTCTGGAGGGGGTGGGGTTTTCCATTTTCCGCCAAACCTTCAATGGTGAGAATTGCTCTCCCATCAGCCTGGGCTGCAAGGACCATACAAGAGCTGACCGGCAGTCCATCCATCAGCACGGTGCAAGACCCGCACTTCCCCTCATTGCACCCCTTCTTGGTCCCCGTCAGGCCGAGATCTTCCCGCAGGACATCAACCAGGGTCCGGTTGGGCTTCACCTCCAGATGTTGTTCCTCTCCATTCACGGTAATCGTTATGGGAACTTTCAATTTCAGTTACCTCCTGTTTTCAACAGGGCATTCACTACCCTTTCCCCTGCCCGCCGCACATACACATCCACCATTGCCTGACGATACTCGGCCGAGGCCCGGATATCACTGATGGGCCTTGTCACCGAAACAGCAGCCCGGGCTGCATCGGGAAGCGCCTTGAGCACCTCATTACGTTTCAGCCCCGTAAGCATTGCCTCCGCTTCGGGCGCCCGGATTGGCGTGGGTGCCACTCCCCCGAGCCCGATAGCTACCCGGGTCAGCTTTTCACCTGCACGGTCGGTCTCGGCCTGGAAGGCGACTCCCACCAGCGAGAGGTCTACCGCTTTCTTGCGCATCAATTTGATGTAGCAGCCGGCAGATGGAGCATTGGGTCTTTCAATGACAATTTCCTTGAGGAGCTGGTTCGGCGCGAGAGCAGTTGTACCGGGCCCGGTAAAAAAGGAGCTGAGCGGCATTTCCTTTTCGCCGTCCCTGTCCGCGATGACCACCCGTGCATCCAGCGCCAGCAGGGGCGCTGCAGAATCCGCTGCAGGAGATGCATTGCAGAGGTTTCCCCCGATCGTCGCAATACTACGGATCTGCCAGGAACCGATCAGGGAGACAGCCTCACAGAGCATGGACATGCTTTCATTCAATAAGGCGTTCCTGGATAGGGCAAAGTGGGTTGCCAAAGCACCAATCCTCACCGTGGAGTTCTCTTTTCGAACAAAGTCCATTTCTCCCACCTTGTGCAGACTGACGACCCGGGAAGGAAGAATTGTCTTGTGCTTCATGGCCAAAATGAGGTCAGTGCCCCCGGCAAGGACTTTTACACCCGGGCCATACTCGTCTAACTCAGACAGAGCGTCTTCCAGGTTGACCGCAGCATGGTATTCGAACGGTCGGATTCTCATGACGCACTCCTTTTCTCTTGTGGGATTTGCCCCGAATCACTTAAAGGCCCTCCCTCTCTTTCGGGATTGATCTGCTCCAGGACCGCCTCCTTGCTTCGCTCAAGGTGGTAATCCATGGCTTCTTTTGCCAGATCCCCATTCCCTTCCTGAACAGCAAGAATAACCTTGCCGTGCTCGTTAATTACTTCTTCCCAGCGACCCTCTCGATCCAATGCCTGAGTTGCCATCAGGTGTATCAGGTCACGAATGTTCTCAAGAATACGAAAAAACCGGCGGTTGCCGATCATTTCGCAGAAGGCCAGGTGGAACACCCGGTCAAAATGGATATAGGCGTCAGAATCATTTCTCTTCCATGCCTTGCGCTGCTCTTCCAGGGTCTTTTCGAGTTTGGACAGATCGTATGGAGGGGAGGCCTTGGCCACCTTTTCAAGAGCTGCCAGCTCAATTGCCTTGCGTAACTCGAAAATTTCTTCAACATCCCGCCTCGTATAGTGTTTTACCATTACCCCTTTCCGCGGCAGGTAGATGACCAGTCCCTGCGACGAAAGCTCCAGAAGCGCTTCCCTCACCGGGGTCCTGGATATTCCAAGTTCCTTGGCAAGGGCCATTTCATTGTATACCTCACCCGGGATCAACTGCCCCGTTAGTATGGAGTCGCGCAGAGCTTCATAGGCTATTTTGGCCAGGGGAAGCGGCTGCGCAATGGCCTTGAGGTTTGGCATGAATACCCCCTTTTTGTGGTGTGTGATATGTAATATATCACACACTAGATGCAATATGTCAAGGAAAATGATAGAATATTTTGGGGCATTCTATGATTTACAGTTCAATTGTTAGAGGATAATAAACCTGTACAAAGAAAAAAGATGTGCAAGAGCTGAAGTTATCCCCTCAACCGGTCCCGGAGGCGGGTGAAGCGTCGCTCGGTCTTGTCGTTCTGCACTGCCAGCCCCAGGGCCTTCCTGCTGCCGACCATGACCACGAGCTGTTTCCCGCGGGTCACGGCGGTATAGATCAGGTTTCTCTGGAGGAGCATGTAATGTTGGGTGGTGACGGGAATCACCACGGCCGGGTATTCCGAGCCCTGTGATTTGTGTACTGAGATGGCATAGGCAAGAACAACCTCATCCAAGTCCAGAAAATCGTAGGGGACGTCTCTCCCGTCAAATGAAATGATCAGTTCCCGGAGCTCCGGATCAATGCGGACGATGGTCCCGATATCCCCGTTAAAGACTTCCTTATCATAATTATTCCTGATCTGCATCACCTTGTCATGGACGCGAAAACTGCTCTGCCCCCTCACCACCACAGCCTCGCCCGGGTTGAGTGTTTCCTGCAGGGCCCTGTTCAGGTTCGCGGCGCCAACAAGGCCCTTGTGCATGGGTGTGAGCACCTGGATATCCTTCACCGGGTCAAAACCGAATTTCTGGGGAATTCGTCTGGATACCAATTCCAGTATGATACGGAGGACCTCCTCAGGATCTTCTTGTTCAACGAAAAAAAAGTCCTCATGGCCGCTTTCTGCAGGACGAAACAAGGGCATGATTCCTTGGTTGATTTTGTGGGCATTCACCACGATGAGACTCTCGCGAGCCTGTCGGAATATCTTGCTCAAGGGAACAACCTCCACTGCACCTGAATCGATGATGTCTTTCAGCACGTTCCCTGCCCCCACCGAAGGGAGCTGGTTTACGTCGCCCACCAGGATCAGGGTAGCACCCGGTGGAACGGCCTTGAGAAGATGGTGCATGAGGATGGTATCAATCATGGAGGCTTCATCCACCACGAGGAGGTCCACATCCAGGGGTTTGTCTTCATTTCTCTGGAAGCCGCCCTTCTGCAAGCTGTATTCCAGGAGCCGGTGAATGGTCCTGGCCTCAAAGCCGGTCGTCTCATTCATCCTCTTGGCGGCACGGCCAGTGGGAGCGGCGAGCAGGATCTTGACATCCAGCCGGGAAAAGATCGTGAGCAGGGCCTGAATAATGGTGGTCTTTCCCGTTCCCGGCCCGCCCGTGATCACCATGACCTTGTTTTCAGCGGCAGCCCGGATGGCTTCACCCTGTTCCCGGGCAAGGCGAATCGTCAGCCTGCCCTGTACCCACTCGACGGCCTTTTCCGCATCGATTGTCCTGATGGATTTCGAATATCCCAGGAGAGCCTGGAGTCGTTTGGCGATACTTGTTTCGCAGAGATGATACTTGGCGAGATAGACGGCCTTATGATTTTCCTGGAAAGTGGTAATGGATTCGTTCAAATCTTCAATAACAATTCTTTCTTTCTGGTAAAGCGTCCCGAGGGCCTGGACAATTCCCTCCCGCTCCGCTTCCAGCATCTCACAGCACTTGGTGATCAGGAGTTCGTATGGATAAAAGACATGTCCCTCATCCGCAAGTTGATGCAAGACATAGAGCGTTCCCGCTTCCGCCCGCAGCGGAGAGTCTTTTGGAAACCCCAGCTTTTCCGCAATCTGGTCGGCGGTCACAAAGCCGATGCCGAAGATGTCGGTAGCAAGGCGATAGGGATTCTCCCTGACCACCTGGATCGAACGATCCCCGTATTGCTTGAAGATCTTTGTGGCATAACCCGAGCTCACCCCGTGGGACTGGAGAAAAAGCATGACGTTGCGGATCTCCCGCTGCGCATCCCATGCCTTTTCGATCATCTTGATGCGCTTTCGGCCGATGCCCTCCACTTCAGCGAGCTGATCAATATCCTTTTCAATGACATCAAGGGTCTGCCTGCCGAACCGGGAGACAATGCGCTTGGCCATAACCGGTCCGATACCCTTGATGAGCCCGGAACCGAGATATCTTTCTATGCCGACGACCGTTGCGGGGACCTTCGACTGATAGCTGACAATTTTGAACTGCTCTCCGTACCGGGGATGCGTGGTCCACTCACCCCTCATCTCCAGGATTTCCCCGGGGGTTGGAGCAAGCAAATTCCCTACAACGGTCACCAGGTCCCTTTGGCCCTGGACCTTCACCTTTGCGATGGTGAAGCCATTCTCCTCGTTGGTATAGGTAATCCTTTCAATCTGACCATGGAGGACCGTTATAGGGCCACCTTTCAAACAATGGGGATGGTTCATGAAGCCTGCTGATAAAACCTGAGATTGAGCACCTGTGTCGGTCCATGCTTGCCTTCCCTGACCTTGAGGCGAAGCAGCTTTGCGCCCTTGGCCTCACCCGGGAAAAAGAGGAACCCGAAAGACAGGCCGTCGGGCGGGATAGGCTTGTATTGCAAGGACTTTTCGCGAAGGTCCTGGACAATGCTTCGCCGTGCCCGGTTGGATCCGTAGCTGTCGACACCGCCCAGCGTGGCACCGGCCGCTGCTCCCAACGCCGCACCCTTTCCCGCGCTCCGTATCGCGTTCTCGCCGCTTACGATGCCGATGGCAGCTCCAATAATAGCCCCGGCTGTCGCGCCCAGGAATCCATGGTACGCACCGGCCTTGAAAACCTGGTTGGTCTTGGCATATCTGGTTGCCCTTTCGTACGCGATCTTGCTGCTCAGGATAGGCCAGAGATTTCCTTCCCCGTCTTCAAGGAAGGTCTGGGAGCCGTCTATTTCCAGGGAACTGCGCCCCTGGTTATCAAACACGATTTCGACCGGCAGCATGCCGGCTGCGAGGATATCAAACCCAAAGGCCTCCCTGGCTTTCTCCGGGGACACGTAGGCCCTGGCCCCGATCCCCACACCATCGATCTGGGTATAGTTGGGGTATGCGGTCGGCGCCTTGAAAGAGAGAGGCTTTACCTTATACGCGGTGGTGCACCCAAAAAAAGCGGCAATGGTAAAAATCAGCAAAATGCTCATAATCATTTTTTTCATGGGTATTTCCTCCTCCGAGATTCGGTCTCGTGCATGCTGGGATAAATTTTCTGTAGATCGCAACCGCGAAATTTTTATGAGCCTTGTTCCTTCCTTCTCTCCACCTGAATAATAAAATGATAACCTTCTTTCGTAAAAGAGGCAAGCGCGTTGATCCAAGCCTTCCAGCTTTCCAGCCTCCTCGCTTCCTTGCCTCCAAGAGATACCCCTAATTTAAAATTGACGGTTCGTATGGTTAAAGAGTTTACAAGAAAAGCCGATATACAAAAGAGAAAAGGATCTGCGAGGAGACCAGATGCAACAAGCAGCCGTCAAAGAAGAACCTGAGGATCTCAACCACGAAAAGCCGGAATACCTGTCAGCCTACCACGAACCGAAACCAGACTATGAAAGACCCCTCCTTCACATAAACCCTGAAAAGAGAAAACGTCTGCATACCCGGCTCCGGTTTCTCTACGGAGAAGAGGTGGCCGATGAATACCTGCCGGAGCTGGAGCGAATCCTGCGGGTCTATTACGCCCACAAAACTCCTGAAGCCATTACCAGGGAAAAATCTTTCGATCCTGCGGAACGGTTTACGGAAAAGGATGTCATCCTGATCACCTACGGTGATCTCCTGCGAGGTGAAGAGCCATCTCCCCTGGAAACCCTGGCCCGGTTTTGTGATACCTACCTGGAAGGCACGGTAAACACCCTGCATATCCTGCCCTTCTTTCCCTACTCTTCGGACCGCGGATTTTCCATCATCGATTTTGAGACGGTGGATCCCCATCTGGGCACCTGGGAGGACATTGAAGCGCTGGAAAACCGGTATCGATTGATGTTTGACGGGGTTATCAACCACGTTTCCTCAAAGAGCCGCTGGTTTCAGGAATTCCTGAACGGTAATCCCTATTACAAGGATTTTTTTATCACCTACGATTCTCCCGACGAACTGACTCCTGAACAGCGAAGCATGATTTTTCGACCGCGGACCTCTGATATCCTGACCCCGTACCGGACCATGAACGGGACAAAATATGTCTGGACTACTTTTTCAACGGACCAGATAGACCTCAATTACAAGAATCCCAATGTGCTCATGAGAGTCATTGAGATCCTGCTCATGTACGTGCGCCACGGTGCCCAGATTATTCGCCTCGACGCGGTAACATACATCTGGGCTGAGCCGGGGACCCGCTGCGTGCACCTTGCACAGACCCATGAGATCGTGAAGCTTTTCCGGGATGTCCTGGATATTGTTGCGCCGCGGGTCGCTCTTATCACGGAGACAAATGTGCCGCACGAAGAAAACATCTCCTATTTTGGCAACGGCCGTGATGAAGCGCAGATGGTGTATAACTTTGCCCTCCCGCCACTCGTCCTCTACACATTCTATGCACAGAATACGACCGCTCTCTCAAAATGGGCCGCAGGCCTCCGGAAAATTTCGGATACGGCAACCTTCTTCAATTTCCTGGATTCCCACGACGGCATTGGCCTCATGGGAGTCAAAAATATCCTCAGCACCTCAGAGATAGAATTCATCATAAAAAAGGCACAGGAACACGGGGGGCTTATCTCTTACAAGGCAGGAGCAAACGGAAGACAGGAACCCTACGAGATTAATATGACATGGTTCAGTGCCCTGAACAAGGAAGATGAAAATGATATCGCGTTCCAGGTGCGCCGCTTCGTCGCCTCCCGCATTATCGGGCTTGTCTTGCGCGGCGTCCCGGGGATCTACCTCCACAGCCTGATTGGCACGAAAAACGATATTGAATCGGTCCTCGTTAGCCATGCAAACAGGGATATCAACCGTACCGTCATTGATGACCGGGCCATAACAGACGCGCTCAAAGACCCGCTTTCCAAGATTTCCCGGATCAACCGTGAACTGGGAAGACTGATAACCATCAGGACCAGGCAACCCGCCTTTCACCCGAACGGTGAACAGCGTGTTCTGATGCTTTCCGATCAACTCTTTTCAGTGTTGCGGAGCTCGCCGGATGGACAGCAACATCTCCTGGCCCTGGTCAACGTCACAACCAGGGCATGTCACCTGGAATTATCATTAG
>JAFDGR010000217.1 GCA_019309145.1 Deltaproteobacteria bacterium
GGGTGGATCAAGAACCGGGCAGCCAAATTATTGAATATGAACCGGACGACCCTGGTGGAAAAAATCAAGAAACAGGGGATAGAAAGGAGGTTTGCAAACTAGTTTTCATCGACAAATCGAGGAGTTCCGGCCGGAACGATCAGCACTCAGCTCCCAGCGATCATCCTGATGAATTTTTTCTTAAGTTTTTTTCTGCCGGTGCCGATAGGTAAGGTGGAGAAAAAAGAATGACCATCACCACCTACCAGATTCGAAATGTCCTGAGGACATACGGAAATCAACTGAAACGACGGGCAAGTTTTGCCCAGGACAGTGTCCCGCCCGTTCAGTCATCAGCAGATCTCGTGGATATTTCCGTTGAAGCGCGGAAGAGGCAGGTGCTTAGTCAGCTCTCCGCAAAACTCATTGCGAAAGTCACTTCCCAGGAACAACATCGTACTTTGGATGGCAGTGCCGGCGGGACGGAAGAAGATCAGAGCGCAATATTCAGCGAAGCACTTGGAAAATAAGGGAGAATCCAATGAAAATTGATGAAATTTCTAAGCAAATAGGGCTCATCTCTCCTGCTGCCGATTCGGCTTCACGGGCCAATGCCGGCGGAAGCCAGACGGGGAAGCCGGAGTCAGCCGAGACCCGGGAATCTGCCGCAAAAATTGAACTTTCAAAGGCATCAGTGGAATATCAGAAAATTGCGGAGGCTGCTCAGACGGACCAAACAGGGAGAATTGAACGGGTCAACCAACTGAGAGAGGCTCTCGAAAACGATCAATATGAGATTGATTCTTCGCAGGTGGCCGACAGGATGGTTTTGGAGGGTCTTATGGACGTTCTAAAACCGTGAGGTCAACCGTAAACCATGCATAAAAGGCCATCTCTCCGGGGTGGCCTTTTTTATCACAATACCGGGTGACGCCATGAAGGGCTCTCCAAGGATTCTTGATGTCAGGCATATCCAGAAGAATAAAAAGATCTTCCTGAATTACAATCGATTACGGTGCCAATATGCCTACGATATGGACGCTGAAAGGGCATCTGTCGTCTTCGAAATCATACCCGTTCTTTTGAGCATCAATGAAGTGGATCTCCCCGGGTATGTCTCCGGTGGCGATTCAGGATGCGGGGTATATGCTGTCGGTTCATCCTATCAGTTAAGCCAGGTAATCCGGGATTATTTCCCGGAAACCAGGCGCCGTACCATTCCATTTCAAAGCTACCTCATAAAGCGACCCCTTATTGAGTCTCTTTTCCTGCTGGGAAGCGTGGGAACTGTTGCCCAAACCGCGCAATCTGATTTTGATTACTGGGTATGTGTCGACAAGTTCCGCTGCAGTCGCAGAAGTATTCAGGCACTGGAGGAAAAAACCGCCCAGATCGCCTACTGGTGCCAATCCAGTTTCGGGATGGATGTCCATTTTTTTATCCTGGACCTGAAGCAGGTCAGGCGAAACGATTTTGGAAAAGTGGACGAGGAAAGCTCGGGTTCGAGCCAGAAAAAATTTCTGAAAGAAGAGTGTTACCGGACCATGCTCCTGGTGTCCGGCAAGATTCCCTATTGGTGGGTGGTTCCTTCCGGTATGGACAGGAAATCCTACCAGAGGACCTGGAGGAACTTTACCCAGAAAGCACCCATGGATGCGGTTGATTTTGTGGATCTTGGTTTTTTGGAAGGAGTGTCCAGAAGCGAATTCCTGGGAAATGCCCTGTGGCAGTTGAGTAAGGGAATAAAGGACCCCTTCAAGGCGCTCATCAAGATGGCAATGATGGAGGTGTATCTTTCAGATGAATACGACGGTTCATTGCTCTGTGACACGCTGAAAGATCGTGTCTTGGGAGGGTGTCGGTTCTTGAAAGACATGGACCCCTACCTGCTCATGGTAGAAACGGTGTTGGATTTTTATCGAAAACAGGACCGTATTGCCCACATGGACCTCGTCAAGAAAGCCTTCTACTTGAAAGCGCAACCGGGAATGACAAGAACGAAGATAAGGACGAAGATTGATGATTACAAGGTGGATGTCTTTTCCGAACTCATGGATCAATGGGACTGGCACCTGGACCTGGTGGAAGATCTCAATCAAATCGGAAACTGGAGTTATGGGCGTCAGTTGAAATTCTCCACAGAAATCAACCGGTTTTTTTCTTCCACCTACCGTCGTCTGTCCGAAGGGCTCCGGGCCCGGGAAAAGCAGGAAATCGATCAATACGACCTGGAAGTTCTGGGGAGAAAACTTATTGTTCTGTTTTCCAGGAAACGATACAAATTGCGCCTGACGCCATTCCTCACCGGACGGAGATTGATATTGAACCGGTGTATCTTTCAGTATGAAAGGAATCGTGCGAAACAAAAGCGGTGGGACCTGTATGACGCCACGCTGTATCCGACAGAGAGGAGAAAGTTGCGATGGAAAATATTTTCAGCTGAAAGTATTGTCAAAGTGGCTGCCTGGCTTGTCAACAATGGGCTCTATGATTTCCAGGCAACCGGGGTGGAAATGCCGCCCAACCCTTCAGGGGTACGGTTGACAGACCTGATTGATTTACTGAAACATTTTCAATCGTTTTTCCCGCCCGCCTACTATCGTTTAACAGGGGACTCCAGATTGGACGATGACGCCATAAAGGACCGTATCATGGTTGTCATTGATATGGAAGAGCTCAACAAATTGAAGCGGCCGGCCAGTATGGACATCGTCTATAAAAACAGCTGGGGTGAAATGTTCGCTGAATCTTATTCTTACAAGGAGGGGCTGGCAATTCTGAAGCGATATGCAAGAGACATCAAGGCAGGTGGAGTTGGACTGTACGAGATCGGTTCACGGCTCCGCGTGCATATTCCGCAATCAGCAGGGGACAGCGATAAACTTGGCAAATTGTACGAAAAAATCGTGAAAAGCCTGGAACTGGAAGAGGCGGAAGGGATGGGCATCTTCAGACCCTTGTTCGGGCTAGAGCGTCAGGCCCATTTTGGATGGCTTGAAAGGGAGCAGGCGCAGTCTTCATTTCACGTGTGGCAGGAGCAGGCAATGGTCGGCGGATTCAAGAGATAAGGGTCAATCATAGATGAAGCTTTCGAAATAGACATGATTCACCGGTTTTTTTGAAATGGTGTTGAGAGTCTTGAGGACATGGTGCCTGATGGTTTCAAAATCCCTGTTCTTGATTGCTTCCTTTATTTCCGGTTCACTCATTTTCATCAAGAGCCGGTTCTTGAGCCGGGGTAAATTGCGCGTCAACCACAAGCGCTGGCTCCTGTCTTCGCAGGGGATTGCAAGTTTCATGCGCAGATAATGCTTGCCGTCAACGGTGCTCGCCACGGAGCATCGCACCTGCCCTCGCGGATGCACACTCTCCAAGGCCTTTTTAAAGCGAGTCAAAGGCACACGGAGTTCATCACGGTACTTCCAGGAGAGCCAGCTGCCCACCAGGAAAACAGCCGCAACAAAGACTGTTCCGACCTTTTTAAGAAAGCTCGACCTCTTTTTCTTACGCTGCATTTTTCATCTATTTTCCCCTATTTCCAGGCGGAGGAATGTCTTCGCTCAGGACCGTGAATGAACATCCAGCCGATATTGTTCACGTATTTCCTTTTTTTCTTGTAATACTTCCGGAAATCCGGTATACATAAAAAAATATAGTAACCTTTTTTCCGGGAGCCGGCGTGCAAGCGAGCGTAGGTACCATAGGAGCTCTCGTTCCACTGCACAGTATTCCACCTTCCCTGCCGATTCAGCGAGGTCATGAGCAAGGTCGTTTCGGGACCCATGAACGGCGCCGGGATGGTATTGTGTATGTGGGGATTGAGTCCCACCGCGTCAAAGGAGAATATCTCCCCTCAGGGAAAATGATAAGAAGATTTTCAGGCCCCGGCAGTCTCATTGATATCTATGTTTAGCCCGGATTCCTCACTCATCATCTGCTGTAACGGCGGAGAGCCTCGTACCTATCCTCCCACCTTCTGTCGTTTTTTCAAAAAATCCCGCTGAAAGAGGTAGATTAATTCCTTGAGATCGTTCCTTTCATCTTGTCCCAGGTCCATGAATTGGAGGGCATACTGATACCGGTACGTCAGGGGGTCTTTTTCGAGACGCCGGACCATACCCTTTTCTATGGCGATACGGAACTGTTGCCCTTCTGATTGGAAAAGGACGATCATATGCCGCAAGAAGTCCCCTTCCTGGAAAACAGGTCGCCGGGAAAATCCCTTTCCCGAACCTATCAGAGCTCCACCCTCGCTCACATTGAGAAGGGTAAATTCATACTTGTGTGCATACCTGGGAATCACCATTCTTGCGCCGAGCGGTGTTTCGAGCCTGAAAAAGCGTCGTCTTTGAACCCGTTCTATATGATGCGGGAAGGGGATGAATATGTCCTTGCCTGAAATGTATCCTCCATAGGTTCTGAAGCGGTAAACGAGTTTATCTTTTCCTTTGAATTCAAACCGTATTTTCCATGATGACGTGTTCCTGACGGCTCTTTTAAAGCCCTTTGGGTAGTCGATGTGAAAATAATACGGAGACTCTTTGTTCAAAACACCGATAACCATGGTCAGGCGCTCATAATCATGGCCAAGAAGATTTATTTTTATGACTGTCTTGTTCTTCTCCAGCTCTTGGAAGAACCGAAGCAGATTCCTGCCATAGAGTATTTCAGTATCGTTCATTCTCTCATCAGGAGCCATGGAAACACTGTTCTTTTCTCGGAGGACATGCAGCATTCAACCCATCCTTTTCTCTTCCGATGGCACGAAAAGGATGGGTGAAGGATATTGATCCTTGTTGGGTTCCGGCGCTTCCATCAGATATCTTCAAATGATGGACGGGTAGTATCACTCTGTAAATCTGCAATCTTCATGCCACAGGGCTTCTTGAAAAGATCGCGCAAATTGCCCTTGTATCTTTGATCCGTTTGGTTCTATATTGTCGGGGAGTGGTTGCATGGTTTCACCGTGCGAGAGCCGTGTCCATCAAAACGTTATTTCCGGGGCACGGGATGGAGAGGACCTGTTGAGCCCGGCGCAAGGAAATACAAGAATTTATACCGTCTCAGAACTTACCGAGGAGATCAGAGGTCTCCTGGAGGAGCGTTTTGCCTTCCTCTGGATTGAAGGAGAGATTTCCAATTTTCATTCTCCAATCTCGGGGCATTATTACCTCGTCCTCAAAGATGAACATGCCCAGATCAGGGCCGTCATGTTTCGGCATCGGGCCCGGTCCCTC
Organism: Deltaproteobacteria bacterium; assembly: GCA_019309145.1. Lineage (GTDB taxonomy): Bacteria > Desulfobacterota > DSM-4660 > Desulfatiglandales > Desulfatiglandaceae > B46-G9. The sequence continues at coordinate 5,217 of JAFDGR010000217.1, forward strand.
AAGTTTCTGCCGGAAGATGGGATGAAAGTGGTGGCCCAGGGAAAGATAGGTATCTATGCCCCTCGAGGTGAATATCAGGTGATTCTGGATTACCTGGAACCCATGGGCGTTGGTGCGCTGGCATTGGCTTTTGACCAGGTGAAGCGAAAATTGGCCGCCCAAGGGATTTTTGATGAGGCGGTGAAGAAGCCGCTTCCGTTTCTCCCTCAAAGGGTTGCAGTTATCACTTCTCCTACCGGTGCGGCCATCAGGGATTTCCTGAAGGTCCTTGGTCGCCGTTTTGCGAACATGGAGGTGGTGGTGGTCCCCGTACGCGTCCAGGGAGAAGGGGCTTCAGCAGAGATTATCAAGGCGCTTGAAACGGTAAATAGATATTTTCCAGTTGATGTCATTATTTTGACACGAGGCGGCGGT
>JAFDGR010000218.1 GCA_019309145.1 Deltaproteobacteria bacterium
GGAAGATTATTGTTTGTGTTAATGGGCGCTTCAATATGTTGTGCTGAAGCTGAAGCCTATACACAATTCACCACTTTCGTTTTATCCGCTTTGAAAAAGCGATTTCCTATCATTCACTGGCGATGGGGCACATATTTTAACACATCGGTGCATAACCATTCGCCGAATTCCACCACCCGCTTCTGGTGGCAAGACGGACAAAAGGTTTGTTTGGGACAATCTGGATCTCGTTGGGATTCTTGACGGTGAGTGGGCCTATAAAGGACCTTTTCATGCTCAGATCGATCTTACCGATGTATGCAACAACAATTGCATCGCTTGCTGGTGCAATTCACCCCTTCTCGATAAAGGCGAAAACAGACCAAAAGCCACCCTGCCTTTTTCCGCGGTTGATCGCCTGATTCATGAACTTGCCGACTTGGGAGCCTATGAGGTCCATATTGCGGGGGGTGGTGAACCCTTCATGCATCCACATATCATGAAGGTGATTGAATTGATCAAAAAGAGGGGAATGGTCTGCCATATCAATACCAATTTCACACTGGTTACGAAGGAGAGGGCCAAAGGGCTCATCGATGCGGAGGCGGATCAAATCATCGTGAGTTTGTGGGCCGCGACCCCCGATACCTATGTGCGCTGTCACCCAAACAAAACCGGGGACACCTTTTATCAAATGATCGACGTCCTTCACTATCTGATTGGAGAGAAAAAAGACAAACCCCATGTCAAGCTGTACAATGTGATGTTTACACACAACTATCATGAATTCGATGACATGTTGCGGCTCGCCCTCGACCTTCTGGTCGACGCTGCGGAATTTACCGTTGTTGATACGATTCCGGGAAAAACCGATTCGCTGCTGCTCTCTGAAGGCATGAAAAAGTTTATCCTCAGCAGAATTGCCCGCCTTAAAAAGAATGTTCCCTATGACTATGAATGGCATGAAGGAAATTATATTTTTCATTTTGACGATGGAATGAGCCTCAAGCTTTTTAAATTTGAGCATTTCATCCGACGCCTTTTGAATCAGGACTGTGTAGTTGGTGATTACGACAGCAATATTATTCAGAAGATGCCCTGCTATATAGGCTGGATTTTCGCACGGATCCTGAGCAACGGCGATGTGAACGCCTGCCTCAAGGCCCACAAAATACCGGTCGGCAATATTAACAGGAACAGCTTTCGGGAAATCTGGAACGGTGATAAACAGCGGGAATTCAGAAAGCATGCGCTGCGTATTGAAAAGGATGAATCTTTCTTTTCCATGATTGGAAATGATCCTCATGCCAGGGTCGGGTGTCTCAAAAGTTGTGACGATATTACCCGAAACGTCATCTGGCATCACAGGATAGAGGCCTTAAACCCATCGCAGCGCGAGATGCTGGAGGGGGTGCCCGGAAAATATAACCTGGCGCCCTGTTAACCCCCGTGTTGCATAAACTCGTTGGCAAATTTTGCCAAATCCTTGCGGTGAAAGGATTTTAACGCGACTATTCGAATTTTCAGGACTTAACATTTTATGGCTTCCTGTCATTCCCGTGAAAACGGGAGCGTTGGCAGGCATTGCTGCAACGTTAAAGTAAATAACTGGGCCCAGTGGACCCGGCTTTGGTACACCCCGTTGGGGTGTACTTTTAATAACCAGCACCCAAGGAGGTCTTGCCTCCGGCCCGTGGGGCCTACGCCCCGGAGGGAAAAAATGGGCAAGACCGGATTGTACAGATCTTTTACGGCAGAGCCATCTGTTTTCCCGCGAGGCGGGGAGGGCCAGGTTTCCATGTTAGAATAAAAATTCAATATGCCGTTGTTCCAATATTCCATCAACCCTCCCGCAAAAAAGTCGGGATGAGGATAACGCACAGGGCCATCCTTTATGAAATACACACAGAAGGACAAATGGGTCTTTGTTGCCTCCCCCCCGAGGAGTGCGTCCACCTTTACCACCTGGCTTTTGCGGCGTGAAGACGTCTACGTCACGGATGAACAGAATTGGCTCATGTCAACATACGACATGGCAAGTCTGTGGCGGGAAAAAAGATGGCGGGATGCTTCACGCAATGATGTCCGGGTATTTCTTGAGAACGAATCCTTTCATCTCTACTGGTTGAATGAAGCCTGTGCCAAAAATCCTGAGGCCCTGACCTATGCCGTTGCCCTTGGTTTGCGAAATCTTCACGGATCGCCCCTCTGGTTTGGCGACAAGTATCCATGGTATTCTATTTTCACAAATTGGCAAAAAATCAGGCGTATTATTATCGACGGCGCATACAGTCTCGGGCGAATGGCGGAAATCAAATTTGTCGTCTGCATCAGAGACTTCCATGAAACACTGGGTTCTTTTCAAAAGTTGTTGAACAATATGGAAGTGAATGCGACAGGCGCCGAAGAGCAAATGCAAAGGGCTTTTTATGGCGCCCATGAACTGCTGAGGCAGCATCCCAACGACACATTTTATATTGATTTCAAGGAGATCAAAAATGATTGGCAGGGGATGGGCAACAGAATAAGAAATTGGCTGGGCCTGCCCTCGATGACATATCCTGAACCTCCGGGATGGGCCTATTCCATCAATTCAAAAAATGTACCGTTTGCGAAACATAATCACCTTTATACAAATGCCTCGGGTCTGTCTGATGGCCCAAAAAAACGAACACCTGACAAAGAGGAGAAACAAATGGGAGAGAAGGCGGCATCTTCAGAAGGGGCATTTGACATTGCCCTCACGATCTGTCCCCCCTGGGATGTTGTCACACCCCCCCTCGGCCTGGCCTATGTCGGCAATTTCCTGAGGTTTAAGGGCATTCGTCCGAAAGTGCTGGACCTGAACATCATTCTCTATCACGAAATGAACCCGGAAGCACGTGACACCCTCTGGAAATTCGACAGCTTCAAAATGTGGGAGGAACAAGGGTTTCGGATCCTGGGTGAAGATGTTGAGACATATGTCGCCCTCTGTGTCGACAGTTTGTCGTCCGTTGACACGGGGGTGTTTGGCTTTTCCCTGTATCACGCCAATCTCGGGATGTCTGTTGAAGTGGCGCGGCGCTTGAAACAAGCTCGCCCGGAAGCAACGATTATTTTCGGAGGGCCAAGTTGCGGCGATCCTTTTGATCTGGCCGATATCCCGGCCGGTATTGCCGACTACATGATCAACGGTGAAGGCGAACTTGCCCTGACAGAGCTTCTGGCGCAGTTGAAAAAAGGTGTCGACGGCAGGGGTATCGTCGGTGTCTCGGTTCCGGAAGGGATTTTTCGGTGTGAAGACAAATCTCTCATCCCGGACCTCGATTCGATTCCGTTTCCCATTTATACCGAGTTCCCCCTTGAGATGTATACGGGTCAAGGACAACTGAGAATTATCGCCAGCAGGGGCTGTGTTGCCCGATGCCGTTTTTGCAACGAAAATTACTATACGGGCAAGTATCGGAAACGAAGTGCGGAAAATGTTTTTGCGGAGATCATGTACCATAAGGAAAGACACGGGATTCAATCGTTTATTTTCTCCGATCAGGAAGTGAATGGCAACTGCGCCGAGCTTGAAAAATTGTGCGACCTCATCATCGATACGGATTGTCAGATACACTGGAGCGGTCAGGCGATCGGAGGCAACGGGATGACATCCCGGTTGCTGAAAAAAATGCAAGCTGCCGGCTGCTATGGTTTGGACTTCGGACTGGAATCCGGTTCGGAAACGGTGCTGAGGCGCGTGGGAAAGCCTTTTACCGCGAAGCAGGCTGAAAACGTTCTCGCATATTGCCATGATGTTTCCATCGTAACGGGCGTGAACATTATTGTCGGATTCCCCGGTGAAAACGAGGAGGAACTCGCTGAAACCATGGCGTTTTTGAAACGAAACCGGGGACACATCGATAAAATTTCAAATATTTCGACGTGCTTTGTGAAACCGTTTTCCGATTTTCACTTTCACCCGCAACATTACGGTATACACATCCCCGACCAGGCCTATTTTTGGTATATGTGGGAAGATGTCCGGCAGGAAGACAACCGTGACAACGCAATGCGCACTGCAAAACTCCGGCAGGTCATCTCATTCTGTGAAGAATGGGGGATCCCCGTAGAAAATACCTATTATTTCAATTAAGCTTTAAGTGAAGTTGAGAAGGATCAATGGGATGTCAATTCACAGGGATGATTTCATAAAGCAAAATCTCGACCTCTGCGGTATACTCAATGCCCCTTTCGCATTTTCCGGGCCCGGGATAGCCCAGATCGATCTCACCAATAACTGCAATAACGCCTGTATTGCGTGCTGGTGTCACTCGCCGATGCTGGGCGATCAAAAAATGCCTTTGGATGAGAAGAAAAAACAACTGCCCTGGAAAGTCATAGAAAGCCTGATCCATGATCTTTCCTGACTCGTCAATAGTCAATAGGGACGAGTCAATAGGGACGTCCGTTCTATTTTTCTATTTATTGCGGTTTTGTTTTTAAACTTGTTTTAGCAAAGATCGGTTCCTGGCTGGCGTTTGTTTTTCAATTTCCCCAATTTCTGATAATCTGCTGCCCATAGCAACTGATTTGCTCACCGTCACCGCGCTGACCCCCAGTATCTTGGAAACATCACTACATTGATATCCCAATTTTCGCACCGCAAGATAACAAAAAACCCTGCGCGATTTGGTGACGGATCCCTCTTTGCTGGAAGACTTCAGGTTCTTCTGATTGATCTTAAAATAATCGGCCACCTGTTCTAAAAGCGCAGAAAGAGAGATCTGCTCCTAGGCCTGCTTTAACACCCGTTCAACAAAATCCGAGCTGCCCAGCAACCGCTCATCGCCCTTGATGCGAACTCCGCTTTGCCGGTACCCCTTAAGCGCTGCCCAGCAGACTGCAACAGGCCCCCACCCATTAGATCCGGACGTCGGCCCTGGATAACCCCCTGGGATACAAAACGTTCATAGCTCCGGCGGGCAGCTCCGGTGGATTTGCCAAACAGTCGCAAAACATAGACCGTGTCCTGAAAGTCAGCCTTAACTTTGCCCATCAAGACCCCATGACCACACCAGCGGTATTTTCTCAGCACCTTTAAATCTTTTACCTTCCTGGCCCGAATGGGATCCAAATGAATGTAACGCACAAGCGCCCTGAGGTACAGCTGTTCCTCACATAAAATAGATTTGTAATGATTTTGAAACAGATGCCCGTAACGGCGGTGACGGCGGTTAAAAGATACGGCGTATCCGGTCAGCAAGCGGCACATCACGGTGGCCACAGGTGCCAGTGCGCTTCTCAGCAATAAATGCACGTGATTGTGCATCAGCACCCAGGCATAACAGCCGGTTTTTGTTTCGGAAATAATACCACCAGGCGCTCAAGGAAATTTTCTCGATCCGCGTGGTCTTTAAAGATCGCCTTGCGCTCGATTCCACGGATGATGATATGCTGCAGGGCACCGGGGGCATCTATGCGGGCTTTGCGAGGCATGAATCAAGCCTGCCATAGGCTAACATACTTGTAAATAGATATATAGAACGGACGTCGGAGCGGCCGACAAGGCTGCAATCCAGCGGGTGAGAGTCCCGCCGTATCAATTGCCCGTGTCGGATACGTAGCGATACCACATCTTGAGGCAGGTAACCAACCAAGCT
>JAFDGR010000219.1 GCA_019309145.1 Deltaproteobacteria bacterium
TTTGTACAGGTCAAGATAGAGCTGGAGCTCTGAAACTACCCATACGTTCCTGATTCTCCGCTTGCCATAGAAGGCTGAATGCTTGTAATAGGGCAATAGGAATACGAGATTGGCCCCTGCATGCAGCCCGAGACCATAGGTCATATCATCCGGGATACGAGCGTCAGCCAGCCTGTCTATGATGATAACCTTGCTGTTCGCAGCTCATAACCCGAAGGTCGTTGGTTCGAATCCAGCCCCCGCTACCAGTCATTCCAAGGGGTTATCCGATTGCGGGTAACCCCTTTTTTCATCCTCTGCCGCCTCACAATCATAAAACCTGTTAAGCACCTTTAAATGCCGGCGCTTTTTTCCCTACTGAGGAAAGCCCCTCCAATGCGTCTGCGGTCGAAAAGATTTCCAGCAACCTCGCCAGCTCAGCCTCGATACCCTCTTCAATGGACATCTTGGCCTGCTGATCAATCAATTCATTGGCAAGCTTGAGGGCAATGGGAGCCTTTTTGGCGATGATCCGGGTTATCTTTTCGGCCAGGTTATCGGGTATCCCGGTTGGGGCCTTTCCGTTCAGCAGTTTTTCCAGGTTTTCACCGGCACAGGCCTTTGCAAGGTCTTGAAATTTTGCCGGGATCTCCCTTTTTGCATATTTTTCGGTCTTTTCTTCAGCGGCCATGGCCTTGAGCGCGGCTGGGACGTCCGCCCGATCCACCAGCTTGTTGACTATGCCCAGTTCCAGGGCGTCCCGGGCCTTGATGGGTGCTCCTGTGAACACGTAATACTTGGTCAGTTCCGGTCCTACGTGCTTGGCAAACCGGAGCATACCGCCCAGACCGGGGTAGATTCCGATGCCGGTCTCGGGAAATCCCATGGACCCGTCCGGCGTGGCAAGGATTTTCTGGCAGGCCAGGGCCAGCTCACTTCCGCCGCCCAGGGAGAGACCGTCCAGGAGCGCGATGGTGGGTTTTGCACACTTTTCAATTCTCAAGAAGAGTTCATGACCTCTGCGGGTAAATGCAACGGTGTCGGGGATCCGGTTATTCTCGATGTTTTTTACAAAATACCGGATATCGGCGCCTGCAATGAATGCCTTGCCGGCACCCTGGAATACGATGGCCTTGGCCTCGGGATTCTTCTCCGCCTCTGTAAACCGGGCGTCCAGTTGCGATACCACGGTCTCGTTCAGGGCATTCATGGCCTCGGGCCGGTTTACGGTGATGTAGGCAATCCCGTCCTTGATTTCAAGGTCTACGAATTGAAACGCAAAGGGTTTTGCCAGGTCTTTCTGTTTTTGAAGAATTCGGGGCATGCTGAAATCCGGGTAACGGTGGACAATGGACTGGACCACTTCATAGGTCTTCTCGATCCCGATGCGGTTCATGATTTCAAAGGGGCCCAGAGACCATCGCAGGCCGATCTTGGCACCCCGATCCGTATCCTCCATGGAGGCGACACCCTCGTCCACCAGGGCGGCGGCAACACCCAGGCAAACACCCAGGAACCGGTCTCCCACCTCGGCCATCCTGGATTCATCCACCTCACCTGAAAGATCCCAGGGCTTCCCTGCCTCACCCTGGGCCTTGAGGCATTCGGAGGTGGCATAGAAAGGCCCCAATTCATTTCCCAGCGTGGTGGATGAATGGACCGCAATGGGGATGCCCGTGACATTCATCAGTTCAAAGGGGCCCATTCCGATCCGGAAGACGCGCTTGGCCGCCGCTTCAATGGTCGGGATGTTGGCCACATTTTCTTCCAGCATGCGCGTGGCCTCATTGAGGAAAGGCACAAAAAACCGGTTCACCGCAAAGCCCGGTGCGTCTTTGACCACGATGGCGTCTTTCCCGTGAAGTTTTGCAAAAAGCAGGGCCTTTTCCAGGGTTTCCTTACTGGTTGTTGGGTGGGGGATGATTTCCAGGAGCCTGTTCATGGCCGGATGGTAAAAGTAATGCAACCCGATGAATCGATCCGGACGGCTGGTCTTTTCCGCAAATTCCCTCACATAAAAGCTCGAGGTATTGGTGGCCAGGATGGTCTTTGCATCGCAGGTCGCATCCAGCCGTTCAAAAAGGTCGTGCTTGACCTGCTTGTCCTCAAAAACAGCCTCAACCACCAGGTCCGCATCCGCCACATCCTGGATGTGGGTTGTTCCCTGGATCCGGGAAACAATTTCCTCAACTTTTTCAGGCTTAAAAACGCCCCGTTCCACCCCTTTTTGCAGCAGGGACTTGATATTATTAGTGCCCCGCTCGACAAATTCATCCTTGATGTCCATCATGACAACCTGGATTCCTTCCTGGGCGATTTTTTGCACAATACCGCTTCCCATATTCCCTGCACCGATGACCCCCACTTTGCTGATCTTTGACATATCTCTTCCTCCTGAACCGGACTGCTCCAATGTTGCAGTTTGCCGTTACTCGGCCGAAATTTCAAACAATCGAATGTATAGTAGATGCATCCGGAAAAATCAAGAATTTCAGCATTTGATTGTATTCTTTCTCAGCCCTTTTTCGCACAGAAGGGATACCCTGTGGTCCATCGTGACGTCGAGGATTACGCTCAGCCCATTCGTCAGGCCACCATGACAGGAAGGAAAATCGAGTTATTTACTTATTTACGGACGTCCCGCTATCTCCGCGGTATATTCTCGAGATGGCTTCCTCCCAGAAACCTCCATGGGCTTCCACTCCTTGTGAAAGGGCTCGATGGGTCTTCATGACGGCCTGGTCGTGCTTCCACAGGGGATAGGGGATCCCGCCCAGGATCCGTATGAAAACAAAGGCCTCCAGGACAAGAAGGAGTACAGCCGCTATAAGCCACAATATTTGGAAAGGGCTGGTGAAGTAGCCCAGCGCGGCGATCAGGGCGGTGGCTGCAGCGGGAGGATGAACACATCGAAGCAGTATCATGAAAGCAGCAAGGGCTGCGATGGATACGCCTATAACCAAGATTTTTTGCCCATTCATTACGATAGGATTCAGCAATTCGGATTGCGGCCAAAGAAGATTGGCGGCCATGAGACTGAGGACTCCCAACATCGCTCCCATGGCGTGGGACAAGACCACACTCCTGGGACTCGCCGCTGCAGCCAAGGGGGTATAAAAAAGGATAAAAGCCGACGGGGCAAGGGGTGGGTAAAGCAGGGGAAGCTTTGCGAGGTAGGCCGTCGCAGTGATGATACCGAGCGCTGCAGTGGCTGTCGTAATCACAAACAATGTGATGGCAACCTTTGGATTTTCCCCGCGACGAACCAGGTATCCCAGCCGCAACCTGCTGAAAAACGCAACAGTGCGAAAAAGAACCGTTCCCTGCGGGCTGATCCTCACGTTGGCCTTATTCATGTTGCTCCGGTTCATTTTCCTCCAACGCCCGGTTTAATTCCTTGAACAGCGGATCGGCCTTCTGCGAAGGCAGTTGGAATAACGAGAGTATTTCACCAAATGCCTCTTCTACTTCCCTGAGGGACTGGACGAATCGATCATGACCGAGCTGGAGGCGATTTTCAGCAGCGCTTATCATTCGAGTCACTCGGCCGGCGTCGGGTTTCAAGATGCTGGGCAGAATGGCGGCAATCCAGGGGGCCGTGGCAACGGTACTCGTCAGCTCGAATTCCTCAATTTTTTCCCACGGCAGATTGTGTGCTCCCATGAAGCATACCATGTCTTCCGGCAAACCCCAGGATTGGGTTATCCAGGCACTTGCCTGCGCATGATCCCAGCCGAAGTGCTCTCGTTCAATTTCCGAGAGACGGGCCGGGCTCTCTCCCCACTGTTCCACCACCGGTTCATAGTATTCCTTCCAGGCCGTCAGGAGTATGGGCAGGGAGATGTCATCAAGGAGGGTAGCGGTAAACACATCGTCCACTTTGCCGAGTTGCAGCTTCGTTGCAAAGGATCTGGCGAACAATGCCCTGATCAAAGAATCAATCCAAAAGGCTTCATGATCAAACAGTTCCCCTTTGGGAACGGGCACTGCCTCCATTGTAGCATAGGCCAATGCCACTGACTGCACCTGGCGAAATCCAAGCAACGTCACCACGTGCCTCACGCTGCTGGCAGGCTTGACAAGTCGGAAAAGGGGCGAATTGGCGGTCTTTATGAGCTTGGAGGCCAGGCCTGTTTCAGAGGAGATGAGCCTCACGAGTCTTTCAATATCCGGTTCTTCCTGGTTCATCTCGTTGATCAGGCGGGTCACAGCCGTGGGCAAAGGCGGAATCTCCACGTTTTTGAACATGGAAGCAAAATGGCCTGTAGCGATGGCCGAATGCCTCTTGATCTTCGAGAAAAGCCCCATTTCCTCATCCGTTCCTTAGGTTGCCCCGTCCTTCGTGTGTGCCTTCCTTGCGGCAGCGGCATTGCAGAATCGTCTCCTGTGTGTTTCGCCGGCTGCCATATCGCAAAATCTACCCAATGTCCTGGCGGTCTTTCTGCCGGGTTGGATGCAATGTTTTTTGTTGCTTGTTCATCATTTCTCATATCGGTACCGAAAAGGCTTTGCATAAGGATTTTATGGCCATGCTTGGGCTTGTCTTCAACCCGATCCCTGTCGTCCAGATCAGCAAAGCTGATTGTCTCACTGCAACAGCCCTATGGAAAAGGCCAGCAGGAACTGTCCGCAGTAGTATGCCGGCAGTCCCACAAGACGGTTCACAAAAGAGGCCTGCAGGAAGCGATCCCTTGCCACGAAAAGGTCGGATACATAAAAGCTGATGGCCCCGATCAAGGCCAGGCATCGCCCTGTAATATCCAGTGATCGGTTTCCTGACAACGCCCAGGCCATGCACACCATGGCCGTAATGACGATCACATAGGCTGCCACCGGTCCATGCATCCGGCCCAGGTGCGGCCGGAGCCACAAATAAACGCCTGTGCTGATTCCCAGGGTGGCGACTACAGACGGCCAGGGCAGGCCGCCGAATGATGCCACTTGAAGAAAAGCGACAATGTACAGTACATGCCCCAGGAGAAAGAGAATCAGGCCGACCAGAAAGGCCTTTTCCTGTGGCAGGGCCAGGCATACATCTCCGCCCAGGCAGAAGATCAAACCAATAAGCACGAAGACAAAGTAGCTGTGAATGGGATGTTGCTGCATTGCTGCGGTGATGACAAAAAGGACCGAAAGTATGGTCTTTGTGGGGACTATCCCTTTCCGGTTCTCCTCCTTTTCAAAAAAGAGAAGAAGACCAAGCAGGGCCGCCGCTATTAGGATGATCACCATGCCGCCTTTTCCCTCCTTACAACTGCTTTTATGCTAGGGCAATCGTGCAATCCAGATATGGGCGGGCGCCACCAGGATTGACTGGTCACCGTTTCGGAAGATCCGAAACGCGGACAGAGTACGGCCGTCTCCTGCGATTTGATCCAAAAGGTATCCCCATGCCGCCGGGAAATCAGGGGTATGTCGGTGTCCACAAAAAATGAAAAATGGGTGTGACCCCTTTTCCCCTTTTTTACGGACTTCCCTCTCACCATACTCCCGGATGCATCCTGGCCATCTGAAATCCTGGAAGTTGTTTGCGCGTGAATTTCTAGAACATCAATACGCCATCTTTTCCGGAATGACCCCCCGGACCCCGCCCCTCGGATTTGGTGTATCACCCTGCCGCCGGGGA
>JAFDGR010000220.1 GCA_019309145.1 Deltaproteobacteria bacterium
ATCATCATGTCTTCCAGAGGCATCCTGAGAGACTTCTTTGTCCCGATTGCGGGCCAGCCAATCGCTATATGCAGAGCCACCTCTATATAATCGGGGAGGCCGTATTGCTCTTTAAATGATTTGGCCGTATCTTTGGTACAGGTCAGCCAGACTCCTCCCAAGCCGAGGGCATGAGCCATCAGAAGCATGTGATCGGCGGCGGCCGCTGCATCGAATCCCGCATTTTGTGGTACGCTACGGTCCTGGCCTACAACTTGCCTGCTCCTTTCATCGTAGCAGATTACTATTATCACCGCGTTTTCAGTTGATATATCACTCCATACCATATTCGCTTCGGCAGGGTCCTTAATCACTATGAAACGGACCAAGTTTAGGTTGCATCCATTTGGTGCGGCTCTCCCTGCATCAAGGATTTTTTCGATCATCTCATCAGGAACTTCCTTATCGATCCATTCGCGACAGGATCGACGCTCGTAAATCAACTTATTTACAACTTCCATTTCTTCACTGGTGAAAGGGGTGGAAATCGGCTCCTCCCAGTGCACTTTTTCACCCGCTCGGATCTTTTTCGCAATATCAAGATATTGTTTGACCCATTGAATGTCCGGAGCATCTTCAGGAAATCCTCTCTCCCTCCAAACATCAAATACCAGTTGCGCCTGATCTCCAAAACTGCTTATTTTTCTGGATTCCGCTTCAAGGAGCACAGGATAAAGAGGAACTTCGATCCTGTGATGCGTTCGTTCATGAAGTAACGCTCTGAGAGGACCAGGTTCCATCTGCATCAAATCTTCTTTCGAATATGTCGAAAATTTCAACTTAATTTTGATATCTTTTGTCATTGTTGCCTCCTGTTATTCCATTTTTAATGTAGGTATATACAGATTTTAGTGATCCTATTTGCCTAAAAAAGATCATAGTCAATAATAAAAAACCGAAAAGATCGGAATAATTTCCAGGTTTAATTAACAAAAGAGCTGTAGCAAAAAGAACACATCGTTCCCATAATTGACACTTTTTCACAATGTATCCTTCTAAAGAGGCCGTCAGAGCGAAGATCCCGGTGACCGCGGTCAGGATTCCGCCAATTATTTGAAAAACAGATCCGGTCATAAGCAATGAGGGCTGATATACAAACATGAATGGAATGATGAATCCGGCAAGTCCAATACGTGTTGCCATAAATCCCGTTTTGAATGGGTTCGCATTGGCAATCCCGGCTGCTGCATAAGCAGCGATTGCAACCGGCGGTGTAATGAAACTGATTACTGCAAAATAAAGAATAAATAAATGTGCAGCTATTTCTTGGACTCCGAGGTTTTCAAGTGCGCTGGCTCCTAGTAATGATGTTATAATGTAAGCAGCAGATGTTGTTACACCTGTCCCTAAAACAATAGAAACAAACATAACCATAAAGAGTGTGGTAAATAATTCTTGCTGCGCTATAGTGATGAGTAAATTTGAAAATTTCAGACCCAGGCCTGTTTGGGTAATAACTGCCATAACAATACCGGCAAGGCCGCATGCAGCTATGATTTGAACAGAGATAAAGGCCGCATCCTTCATTGCATGGAGAATCTTTGCAAAAGACATTCGTGTGGATTTTCGCAGCATCGATACTACAATGACGATCGGGATAGACCAAAAAGCTGTTTTCATAGGACTATATCGCATGACAATCAAGAAAAATACCAAAAAAATTGGTGGAATAATAAGATGCCCCCGTTTTTTTATTAAGTCTTTTAAGTTTGGTAACTCTTCTTTTGTGTTTCCGGATATGTTCATTTTTATCGCTCTGAAATGGATGGTGAAAAATATTGATAAGAAATAAAGACACGCTGGTATGAGCGCTGCTAAACATATTTGGATATAGGGTATTCCAATAATTTCCGCCATGATGAAAATTGCTGCACCCATTACGGGCGGCATAATTTGACCACCCGTAGAAGAAGCAGCCTCAACAGCTCCTGCGAAATGTGCCGGAAAGCCGATTTTTTTCATTAATGGAATAGTAAAAGACCCGGTGCTAACAACATTAGCGACTGTGCTACCGGAAATCATTCCGAAAAAACCACTGGAAACGACCGCGATTTTCGCCGGTCCTCCCCGGCTTGTACCTGCAATAGCATATGAAGCATCAATAATAAAATCGCCCGTACCGGATTGGATAAGAAATGTTCCGAAAAGTATAAATGCATATACGACTGTTGCGGATACCGCCATTGGGATTCCAAACAGGCCTTCAGTTGTAGTATACATGTATGCTATAATTCTCGGGATTGAAACGCCTCTGTGTGATAATATGTCAGGCATATAGGGTCCCAAGTAAGAGTATAACATGGCGGCAATACTTATTAATGGTAGCGGCCACCCTAAACTGCGGCGTCCCATATCGATTAATAAAATAATAAGGATCCCTCCCCAAATGATATCCATTTGACTGGGGCGCCCCATTCTCGCTAAGAGAGTATCATAGGTTATGATTATGTGAAGACATGAAAAAACAGCAATAATGCCAATGAAAATATCGACTATCTTAAGTACATCAGACTTGCTCTGTTTTTTAATCATTGGATATAAAGTAAAAGCAAGGAAAAAACCAAAGGCAAGATGAATACTTCGCTGAATCATAGCGGGATAGGTCCCAAATCCTGCAGTATAGATCTGAAAAAACGACATTCCGACCCCCGCAATTATAAGCATGTACCCCCATAATCCAACTAGCTCGCGCTTTGCCAAACTTTCCGATTTCTGTTGCTCTACCATAATGAAGGACTCCTGACACGGTGCAAAAACGTATCAATCCATAAACAGCATAATACAAAGGATGAGTAATAATAAAAAATCGTTTCAGCCGTCCCTGAGTGAAATACGAGTAGCTCAAAACGAGTTTTGAGTAAATAATAATGTATGGCTATGCAGAAATTTTTGGGCTATGGTCTGGAGTTCTATACTAATTCCAGAAAATTTCAAAACACCGGCATACCATCACAGCGTGTTGAACCAAGAAAATATTTATTTCGCTGCTTTTGCCCTCGCTTCTTTTTTGAGCACTGTTAATCTCATACAGATATAAGAGAAGGTTTTGGCTTTCCAACAAAAGTGTGTAACAGCAGGTTCTATCACAATATATTGTAAGAGATAGAGTGGAAAGATTGTAAAGGCGCCCTCAGATATAAGCTGACAGCCTGGCGGGGAAAACCTCCAGGCTGTCATATTCCTTTCCCCTTACAGGGCTACTGGCTTATCTCGTGTGGAAGTTAATAGATAGTGTTTGGCGCCTTCCTTACGCAGCGGGTGTTCTCCTTAAATTTTCCCCGAACCGGCCTGTTTTTGGAAGCCGATCCGTTATTGACTACCGGTTACTAACAGGTTCCCTGCATGACAATTGTGTCAAATCAATAAGCGTTTGCAAAAAAACATTCCCGGTCGTTCATTAAATCTTTGGGCTATATCCGATTTGCTGATTATTTTAATACCTTGATTTCTCTGTAGTATCTCTCAGCACCAGGATGCAACGGTACCGGAAGATTCTTAGAAGCTGTTTCAGGGGTCATTTCTTCGGCTAATTTGAGGATCTTAACAATTTCGGGTTTATGTTCGAAGACGGTTTTGGTAATATTATACGCTAATTCCTCGTCAATATTTGCATCGACGCACATGACCCCCCACAAAATTACAGCGGGAACATCTTTCTTGACTCTTTTATATGTCCCTGCTTTTACGTAGCCGGGGGCTAAATAAGAATATTTTTTGTTGAGGGACGTCAATTTTTCCATGCTAATCGGGACATACCGCACTTTATGCATTGTCATAAGCTGGGAGATGGCTGCAGACATGGTCCCGGTGAGGGCAAATGTCACATCGATATTTCCATCAGCAAGGGCTCTGGTATTCTCAGATACTGAATAATAATAGGGTCTCACATCTTTATATGTAAAACCAAATTCCTTTAGAATTAATTCTACTATGAGATACGCCCCCCCACCGGTGGGGCCTGTCCCTATCCTGAGACCCTTAATATCGGCAAGTGATTTTACCGGTGAATTTTCTTTGACGATAATATGCATTGGAAATGAATACGTATTGAAAAGAGCCCTTAAATTTGGATAGGGATCTTTATCAAAAGGCGGTTCCCCTTTGTAAGCATTAAATGCCATGGGGGGAATAATCATTCCCAGATCGATATGGTTTTCTTTCAAATTCCTGATGTTTTGTATGGATCCAGGCGACGGCTGTGCGGTTGCCTTGTACCCTGGAATATATTTATCTACCATGGCGGCTACGCCGCCTGAAAATCGATACCATGTTCCCTTAACATGCGATCCGGCTATCACGATATTTTTTTCTTTTGCCAGAGCGGAATCAATATTGAAGCAAAGTCCTGCTAAAACGATAAGTAAAATTGTGGAAATGATTATAGGTCTTTTCGTTTTCATGATTCTCCTCCTCTAATTTTGCAGATTGAAGTTTATAGACAAAATGACACTCTTTGCACAACAGTATTATCAAGACAAATCAGCACAATCAATTGGTAATATGTCATTGATCGGGAACACCAGAGGTCCTAAGCAGTCTATCAAAGATAGTGTTAAGCGGGTGGCCCTGACGACAGGTCGTCCGGGCCACTCCGCGGATATCGTGGTAGTGTATATGTTTCAACATTGTTGAATCAAGGTTTTCGGTTCAATATTTCTACTCGAAAGGGCTCTGTACAAGGGAGTAATCAGTAAACATTTCTCTGAACCAAGTTGATAATTCTATTTTTTAATAATTGGGGTGCACAAGGTTCTTAAGCCGGTTATCGCTTGCTCCCTCAATCTTTTTCCCGGCCCCCCTCTTTGTCTTCCCACCCCATTGGCGGGCAGCACAGATGCTTACCCATTTCCCAGCCGTAGCCAGCCTCCTTGAGAATGTTACGGGCTTTCTCCAGGTTGAAAGGCACCGTGGGAATCCGGGCGCTGCCCCACTGCTCAAGCCGGGGACTGATTACGCTGTTGCGGGCCAGGGTAGCCCTGCCGCGGAAGGAAACCCTGTTTATTTCCTCCCGGGGGATGGCGTGGTCCAGCGCGCGCCGGAAGGCCTTGTCATTAAAGGGCGGCCGCGAAAGGTCGCCCCGCACTTCCAGGAGGCCGTTGCCCGCCGCCTCTCGAACAGCCAGATGGTGAGCGGAGGCCAGAGCATCAACCGCGTCCAGAGAAAGGTGGGCCTCCAGGGCATCCAGCTCGTCGCGCCGGAGCATCTCCACGGCTTCTTCCATGTCTCCGGGCAACGATAGCCGAAGGATAACTGCTTCCGAAACTGCCCGGTGTTCCGGATTAGCCTCCAGAATGATCTCGCCTCCCGGGCTGCCGGACTTAAGGCGGAACGGGCCGCTGCCTATCATGGATGTGTTATTCCACTTCAGCGGATCATCAACTTCCTGCCAGATGTGGCGCGGCAAAACAGGGATCGAGCAAATCCCTGTTGTGAGAAACGGGGCGTGGGGGCGCTTCAGCCTAATGCGCACTGTATCCTCCCCCCTTGTTTCAGCCCTCTCGATTTCCCTCACAGCCGCGGGAAAAGCAGCCGCTTTCGTGCCATAGACGGTCTCCAGGGA
>JAFDGR010000221.1 GCA_019309145.1 Deltaproteobacteria bacterium
CATGAGAAAGGTGTTTCGGGCTACCTCTTCATTTCGTATAACTTCCGCTAGGTGTTCGAATATCCCCACTTGGATTTTTCCCTCTCGTGATCAATGAGCTGTCAGCGTTTAGCCACTCGCTGTCAACACCGTATCATTACACAAAAATGAAAACAGAAGCAATTGTTTTGCCGGAACAAGCCAGGAAAAAGGTCTTGTGACCCAAATGGAGGCTGTGCTACACATAACGGGAAATGGACGCTGTCACGCTGAAACAAGGGTTTCAACTCAAGGTAAGCGGGTATGTCAGTGAAGTGCTGTGCGGGGAGATCCCGGCCCGCTGCAAGCAGGCCTTCACCCGCTATCTCCTGGGAAACAGGAATGCAGCAGAGATTCCATCATGGGTGATCAAACGATGTCCCCATTATGTCAGCCCCGAAGAAATCAAGCAGTTATGGTATCGTCAAAATGCGGTCATGCACGATATTTTTGCCGAGCAGGATTTTTCCTGGATAGATTATCGCCAGGTGAACCAGTTCTTGCACACGGTGGGATTCGGTTCCGGAAAAGAAGGGCTCGGCCTGTTTGAAATGGTCCTGGAAAAAGACGGAAACATCATGCTTGAATTCGTCCCGTTTGAGCCTCCGATCGAATCGGCCCACCCTCTTGTGCCGATAAACCGCTTAAAACAGGAATGGCTGAAACCGCCCGCCGTCCCGTCTCCGCGTGAAGGCTTTGTTGCTGTTTCCTCGGGATCGTGGGCAAAAGGGACCATTGTTTATCCCCTTCAAAGCGATACCGGTTTTCAGGAGGAGGCCCTGGAGATCCTGGTCACCGACCTGAGCGCCATCGGCATCGGTGAAGATCATTTTGTCGCAGGCCTGCGTTACGGCGGACAGGAACTCCGGGGTCAAATCATCCGGGAGACCGACAGAGAAATGCACCAGGTCGTCTGGTACTCCCGCGACAGAGAGAAGTGGCTCGACATGTATGAGCTGGGAGAGGCATAAGGCCAAAGGCTTAAGGCGAAAGGTAGTGATGAACGATGATCGCCAGAAGAGGAACGTCATGACGCGCAAAGAATATCTGCTCAAGCAAAAAAAGCAGGGGATGCATCTTATGGGAGTTTTCCCGGCCCAGTACCCCAAAGAAATCCTCTGGGCCATGAACGTGGTGCCCGCAGAAATATGGGATCCACCACTCCAGACCACTGCTGCCAGCGCCCATCTCCAGTCGTACATCTGCTCCGTGGTGCAGTCAGGGCTTGAGCTGGTCCTCCAGGGAAAGACCGATATCCTTGATGCGTTTCTCTTCCCCCACACCTGCGATTCCATACAAAACATGGCATCGGTGATTTTTGACTACATCGGAACGCAAAAACCCTGCTATTTTTTCTACCATCCCAAGGCCCCCTATGGGGCCTCTGCCAGGGAATTCTACCGGCAGCAGTTGCGGGAACTTGCAGAGAACCTGTCGTCCCAGTTCGGGCCGCTCGACCCGAATGTGCTCAAGGAAAAGGTGGAGCAGGGGCAGTATATCGCCCGCCTCCTGGAGGATCTGTATCAACTCCGCGCGCAGAACAGGCTGGATCTCAACAACGTGGCCTTCTACGAACTTATCCGGCGGGGAGAATACCTTTTCCCTGATGCCTGGGCACCCGAACTGGAAAAACACGTAAAACAGCAAAAGGAAGCCGGCAAAGAATCCTCTATACCGATCCTCCTGAGCGGCGTCCTCCCCAACCCGGCGGAACTCCTCAAACTGCTGGATGAATTGGGAGTCCTGGTCGCCCATGACGATCTGCTGAATGGCAGTCGCCGGCTCCTCATCCCGGGAAATGATTTCAAGGATCCCTTTGAACAGCTCACGGAGTCCTATTTTGCCATGCCGCCCTGCTCAACCAGGGGATCCTCCGTGGAGCGACGGAGGGATTATCTCCTCAGGCTGGTTGAAACAACCGGTGCACGGGGCGTCCTTTTTAACATCGTAAAATTCTGTGAACCCGAATGGTTTGACATCCCGAATCTCCAGGAAAGCCTCAAGGAACGGGGAATCCCGAGCCTCGTGCTGGATACGGAATTGAACCAGGGCCTCTCCGGTCAACTGAGCACCAGGGCGGAGGCCTTTATCGAGACGCTCAACAAGGTTTAGCACGTTTGGAGATATACTATGTCCCTCTATCAAACAGCCAGGTATCATTTCATGAAAGACGTGGGTGCCCCCGCCCTCCTCCGGCTCCAGAAAAAGCGGAAAAAAAGGCGCCCCAGGAAACCCAGTCCCCATCTCGGGCCACCGCTCAAATGCTCCGGGCGGCTCCGGGAGATTATGACGAGGCATTACTACCTTTCCCGGTTTGCTCCCGGAGCAAAGCCCGTGGCATGGGTCACCAGCGGGGCTCCCGTGGAACTCTTGAGGGTCTTTGATTTTTATACGGTCTATCCGGAAAATCACGGTGCCCTCTGCGGCGCACAGAAGCGGGGGCCGGAACTCTGTTTGGAGGCGGAAAACCGCGGGTATCATCCTGATCTCTGCTCCTATGCACGCATCGACCTGGGCACCGCGTTTTCCGGAAAAACCCCCACGGGAAAGCTCCCCAGGCCTGACCTGCTCTTTTGCTCCAATAACATCTGCCAGACCGTGCTCTACTGGTTCAAGGCCCTTGCCCATTACTGGCATATTCCCCTGGTCCTCTTTGACACCCCCTATAACTTCCAGGACATCAGGAAACACGATGTCCGGTACATGGCAAGACAGCTTGAGGAAATGATCCCGGAGCTGGAGCGTATTTCAGGGCGAAAATTCTCAGAGTCCCGTTTTCAGGATATTATCACTATCGCCCGGGATTCCGCCGCGCTCTGGGGTGAAGTCCTCGCGACCATGAAAAACCGGCCCGCTCCCATGAGTATTTTCGATGCCTTTGTGCACCTGGCCCCCATTGTTTCCCTCAGGGGCCTTCCTGTTGCCCTGGAATACTACACAATCCTCCTTGATGAATTGCAAGACCGTGTCCATCAGGGTATCGGGGCCATTACAAACGAAAAAAAGCGACTCATGTGGGACAATATCGCCATCTGGTTCAAGATGCGGGACTGGTCCCTGCTCTTCGCGGAACGGGGGTTCAATTTTGTGGCCGCCACCTACACCAACGCCTGGGCCGAGACTATCCAATACCTGGATGAAGGATCACCCTTCGAGTCCATGGCCAGGACGTATGGCCTGGTTATCCTCAACAATAACCTGAACCACCGGCTCGAGTTGATGGACCAGATGATCAGGGAGTACCGGGTGGACGGGCTGGTGGTCCATTCAGACCGGAGTTGCAAACCCTATTCAGTGGGCCAGTATGACCTGAAACGGTTGCTGAGTGAGCGGCTGGGGATCAATGCTGTTGTGATCGAGGCGGATATGACCGATTCCCGCGCCTACTCGGAAGAGCAGGCCAGGACCCGGCTGGAGGCATTCTTCGAAGCACTGGAAAACGAGGCTTAAGGCACAAGGCGAAAGGCACAAAGCACGAAACTCGAAGCACGAAACAAATTCAAAATCCCAATGTTCCAAACAATAGTAAATTCATCAGAGATCATCCTTGAGGCCTCAACTTGCACTTCTGTTTTGAATTTCGAATTTTAGTTTATTCGAATTTGTTTCGAATTTCGATATTCGAATTTCGTGCTTTCAACAGCCTCTACCTTCTCATCTCCCAATTTATGTCCCACGAAGGTCCTATGATTCACACTCGTTTTCACGGCTTTCGGAGCATGGCCGCGACGGCGAACCTTCCTGTTTTGCCCTCTTTCCGGTACGAATAGAAGAGATCTGTCCGGCAGCGGGTACAGATCCCGGAAATCTCGATATGGGTCTTGGCAACCCCGGCTTGCATCAACTGCGAGCAGCTGACCGCCCAGAGATCAAAGAAATTCTCCCGCACCTGGAACCTGCGGAACTCCTCAGGGAAATAACGCTCATGTCCCTGGAATTCGCCGCAGCACGGTCCCAGGGAGGGACCGATGGCCGCACGAAGAGCGGCAGGTCTGCAGAAAAATTCCTTTTCCATACGCCTGACCGTCTTCCCGAGGATGTTCTGGACGTTCCCCCGCCACCCGCAATGGACCACACCAACAACATTTTTCTCCGGATCATAGAGGATAACGCCCTGGCAATCGGCCAGCTTTACCATGAGCCCCCGGCCCGGGACATTGGTGATGAGGGCGTCGGCGGAACAGGGGCTCTCCGCGAAAACCGCAGAACCCTTCCTGAAGACCACGGCATCATCACCATGGACCTGGTTCACTTGCACTAATTCTTCCGCTCCGATACAAGCCTGTATTCTCGCCAAATTCTGCTGGACCAGGGCCGGCGAATCATGCACTGAGGCACCCACATTGAGGCTCGCGAAAGGCTCACCGCTCACGCCCCCCTCCCGGGTAAAAACAGCGTGGACCAGGTTATCCTGTTCCGAAAGCTTTGGGAAACAAAAGTGCAGGAGGCCGTCATCCTGCCGGATAAGATTGGAGAGGGTATATCGTGATATATCGGGGAAAAAAGGGGAAAAGTCCTTGGCCGTGCATCCTTCCTCAAGCCAAGAACGGCACATCCGCCCCACCGGGAGACCAGAGATAGATTCCGTCACGACACAAACGTTCTTATTTACCGCTGCTTCCTCCCGGACCTGACGGGGTTCATAAGTGTCTGTCACGTGAGGTCCATCTCCTTCCCTCGAGTGGTTTGAGACATCCCGAATCAGGGATCTCCGAAGGACGTTCGACCCCGCATGAGCGGATTTCGGGTTATGGGGCACCGCTAGCTCCCCGCCTAGCACGACCAAGGATCAACGAAGAATTTAAAAGACGTCCACCCTTTCTTTCAGTTCTTTTCCCACCTTGAAGAAGGGGAGTTTCTTCGGGCCGACTTCAATCACCTCGCCCGTTTTGGGATTCCGGCCCTTGTAGCCTTCGTACTCCTTGATCTTGAAGCTGCCAAGCCCTCTGATTTCAACCCGTTCGCCTGCCGCAAGGGCCCTTTCCATATCACCAAAAACCGTGTTCACCACGTCTTCGGCCCTCTTCAAGGGCAGGTCCTCAGCCTTTGCCAGAGCTTCTATCAGTTGTGATTTGTTCATATTCCCCCTCATCTCTGCTGTTAATGCCAGATAAGAAACTGTTCCCAAGGCAGGTATGCAAAAATAATCCATCACGAAAATGAAGTCAAGTGAAATGAACAATCAGGGGAGTTTACTTTTTCTGACCTTTGGGATATAACGCCGCTACACGACTGCACCCGGCAAGGCGTAAATACGCAATGAACCTTGTGAGGGCTACACTGTGCTTGTTTTTTTAGCTCTGTGATCTCTGCGACTCTGTGTGAGATATTGTTTTATGGAGGAAAATGAGGATGAAGAGATTGATTCGTCCGGGGATCGAGGACCTTATCCCCTATCCGCCGGGCAAGCCCATCGAAGAATTGGAACGGGAACTCGGCATTCAGGGCTCCATTAAGCTGGCCTCCAATGAAAATCCCCTGGGCCCGTCCCCAAGGGCCATAGATGCGATCCGGAAAAACCTGAAAACCCTTCATCGCTATCCCGACGGCAGC
>JAFDGR010000222.1 GCA_019309145.1 Deltaproteobacteria bacterium
TCTCCCAGGGATCCGAACGTGCTTTTATCCAGATCCTCAAAAAACATGGCCCTCCCCGCTTCACCACGAAGGCGACGCGCATCCCTGATGCCCATGGCCCCCATGACCTCGAGAAGCTGGTTATGCCAGGCACCCAGGAGATTGATGCTCCGCAGGGCCACCCACTCGGAGGAAGCTTCCTCGACATGTACCGGGCAGGAAAGTCCTTTGACACACCGCCGGCACATGCGGCATTCCAGGGCCACCAGGAGGGGAAAATCCACATACACGGCATCGGCACCACAGATAATGGCCTTGGCCACGTGCTCGGCCATTGCAAGCCCTCCGCTGGCAAGGAGGGTAACCTGATCCCGCACGTTCTTTTCAACAAGTTGCAGGTGCACCCCTCTGATCCCATCCTTCAGGGAACGGGAGGGATTGTCCAAAAAGGTGCCCTCCCTGCTCCCTTCAATGTGGAGCACGGAAAAACCTTTTCTCACAAGCGCAAGGGCCCGTTGTTCGATGCCCTCATCAAGGGGCATGGTGACAACGGTGATCGCACCAGGGCCTCCCCTTTCAATTTCTTCCAATGAAGCTGCAGCCACGGCAGACTCGTTTATCTCCACCACCATGTGCCGCCCGGAGGCCCCGGCCTCCTGCAAAGTGTTCTCTTTCAGAATCGGGATAATATTCCCGGCAAAACCCTCAAGATCCGGGCCCATTTTCTCTTCAGGGACAGCGAGCAGGGTGTTCAGGCGTTTCGCGGCCATGGCCCAGCCTTTGACCGTTTCACCGGCAAGAGACCCAAAAGAAGGTATCCGCAACATGATAGGAAGAGGAATATTGATGACCCTGTTGACCTCCCTCTCCAGTTTCCCCTCTTCATTCAACGGAAGGCGAGCCGGTTTCTTTCCAATGTCCACCGCGGTGCTGATATATTCCCGCCCATGAATCCCGTCTCTCGTGGGGCGGACAATTTCCGACATATCCGTCCACATCGAATCAAACCCCGGGCCGCTGAAAGGGCCCGGGTATCCTGCACCGGAAACGGGGATCTTTCCCGTCTCGGCCTGGTACCACAGCCTGCCGATGATATTGGGTGTCCAGTATCCGTCCCCGATCGCCTTGAATTCGGGATTAATGGACTTGTGAATCAGCTCTTTGGGGCAGCTCTGGACGCATCTGAAGCAATTCATGCATTCGTTATCAATGGAATCGATCATCTGGTACGCATTCAGCCCGCGATGATCATAAACATGGTAGATGCAAAGGGTCTTCACGCAGACCGCGCACTTCAGGCACCCTTCTTCCCACGCAATAACTCCCGATCGGGTGATAGGCTCAAACCGGTGGGGAACCGTCTTCGTGTGGATGACATATTTGGCCGGCATAGGAATCCCCCCTACCCTTCATCCTGGGCCGGTCTTGGAAATAGCCCCGATTCTTCCACAATACCCGCGACCGCGTCCTCCCATTCAATTGCCATAATGTGGACCCCTTTCACCCCGTCCATCTCCTTCAACTGCTCTATGGTTTCAACGCAGATCCTGATGCCTTCTTCCCGCTGATTCTCCTTTGGAACACCTTCCATCCTCTTGATCAACGCATCGGGGATATCCATTCCGGATACCTTGTTCTTCATGTACCTTGCCATCCCGGCTGACTTGAGGGGCGTAACCCCGCCCAGGATGTACGTCTGTTCCGTGAGCCCTTTTTCACGCACCATGTGAAGCCACGTCTCAAACCGCTCCAGGTTATAAATACACTGGGTCTGGATAAAGTCGGCTCCCGCTCTTACCTTTTTTCCAAGCCTGATTGCCCGGAAACTTGCGGGATCGCCGAAGGGATTTGCCGCCGCCCCGATGAACAGGTCAGGCGCCGCTGTCAGCGACTCCCCTCCCAGGATCACACTCCCATCCCGCATGTTTTTCACCACTTCCACGAACTGGATGGAATCGAGATCAAACACTCCCGCCGCCTGGGGCTGGTTCCCAAAACACTGGTGATCTCCTGAAAGGCAGAGGACGTTTCCGATGCCGAGGGCCGAGGCCCCGAGGATGTCAGACTGGAGGGCGATCCTGTTCCGGTCCCTCACCACCATCTGCAGGACCGGGTCCAAACCCGCGCTCTTCAACAGGGCGCACGCGGCAAGACTGGACATCCGGACAATGGCTGTTTGATTATCCGTCACGTTCACAGCGTCCACGTACCCTTTCAGTTTCTCCGCCTTCTCGAACAGCACCTCCGGGTCCGCTCCTTTCGGAGGTCCACATTCAGCGGTTACCGCAAACGTCCCTGTGTCAAGAATTCTCTTTAAACGGCTCGCGTTTTTCACTTTTGCTGATCCTCCCTCACGATCTTCCGGGGGCCCTTCCCCTGTTTCAATGACCAGTCCTTTGGCGGATAGATCATCTCCAGCCTCTCCAGGGCCCCGAACTTCTCCAGACGATCTATGATCAACTGCCAGGCGCAGGGGATATCCGGATCCACTTCACACCGGCCGTTCATGGAGCCGCCGCACGGCCCGTTGAGCAGATGTTTGGAACAGCGGGCAAGCGGACAAACCCCGCCAAAATAGTAAAGCATGCAGTCCCCACACCCGAGGCAGGACTCTGTCCAGTACCCCTGGTCCTTGGTCTCCCCCATGAATTCCGTATTCAGGGCGGGGATAACCGGCACCTCCGGGTACATATCCGCCACTGCCTGCACCCCGGCCCCACATCCCAGGGACAGCACCGCATCATACTTGTCAACAACGTCATCGAGAAGCAGGACAAACTCCTTGACACACTGGCGATCAATGGTCATTTCTTCAATCAGCCTCTCCTCACCATCCATCTTATCAGCCATCCGCAGGGTGGAGGCCAGCATGGCGGTCTCTTTCTCGCCCCCTGCAGCGCATTCAGCCACGCAGGAAGCACACCCCACGGCCAGCACCCGCTTGTACGGGGCGATCATTTCCCGAATTTCGTCAATGGGCTTTTGTTCGGCTGTTATCATATCCTTCTCCTCTTTCCCTTTTGTTAAGCCGCAGACGCACGCAGACCCGCGCAGACATTGATCCGCGGCCGACCTGGCCGCCGATCAATAGGCATTTCCCTTCGGGCAAGGAAAAGCTTTTTTCCCGAAGTGGATGACAAATAATCTCGTCGATCATGCAGATCCTGTCTGATATTCCCTATTTTCGAACATGGACGGGTGACCGGGTCAATGCGGCAATCTTCGCCGTGAGACCTTCCGCCTGCTGCGCAAGCGTCTTCGGCCCTTCCTTTGCCCCGATAACGATTCCGACCCGCTCCCTCTCGAGCCCGATACTCCCGATAATTTCCCTGGTTCGCTCAACCCGCTTCTTCGCCCTTTGGTTCCCCTCAAAGTATTTGCACGCTCCTTCAGGGCAGGTTATGACATACGCGGCGTCCGCGAACTCCTCCAGGGCCTTCAACAGATGAACCGGTTCCAGCCTGCCACTGCACGCGATCGGAAAAAACCGGACGGACCTGCCATATTTCTCTTCAAGGGCCTGGCGTTCCGCTTCCCCGCTTTGCGGCACGTTCTGGCAGTAGAAAAGGGCGAGTACTGGTTTCCCTTGATCATTCATTTTCAGTCTGGGTCCTTTCGAACAAGAAATGCTGCAAAAAAAAAGACGCTTATCCGGACACAATGGATACAAACGCCTTTGTCTTCACCCACAGTTACTTCCCTGTTCCGCACGCCGTTGTGCGCAATAACCACTTGAGAATTTCAGGATAATACCAAATTCCGTTTCCCAGTCAAGTCAAAAAATCATTCGGGGAAGATCGGGTATAAATGCTTGTATTGCGCCTGGTCGTATGTTATGGACACAAGTTCGTCCCTCCCGGCTCAATTCCTGAGAGGATGAATGGAGTTTAAACAGGAGCACACGTATGAGACGCCCCCATTTCCAGAACAAGGACTATTTGGAACTGATTCTAGATATGAGCCCCGTTATGTTGTTTGTGGTGGACAGGGATGTTCGCATTCTGGACGCAAACGAGGCTGCTGAAAAAGTTGTCGAAAAGACCGAAGACAGTACGATTGGCAACCCTTGTGGCGATGTGATTCGCTGTGTCAATGCACTTCAAGCGGAGGGTGGATGCGGCACCAGTAAATTTTGTCCTGATTGCGTGATCCGAAACTCGGTCCTAGACGCTTTCAAAGGCAAGAAAATCACGCGGAAATATCAGGCCATGCGTCTGAAGGATGAAAAAGGGGAGAGGCCGTTCCACGTCCAGGTTTCTACCACTCCTATCGAGGTAGAGGGAGAGAAACTGGTTCTCCTGACCCTGGAGGATGTCACCGAGCTCTATGAGCTCCGGGAAATCATTCCCATCTGCTCGGTCTGCAAGAAGGTGAGGACTGACAAGGCTTACTGGGAACAGGTGGAAAGCTATCTCCTGCGACACAATGGGATCAAGTTCTCCCACGGGATCTGCCCGGATTGCATGAAAAAACACTATCCCGATTATTAAGCCATGCGCACAAGAACCGCACCTCAGCCCGACATCATGATTGGTGACACCCGCTTGATCATACTCTCCCTGCTTGGCGTTTCTGCTTTTTTAGAGGTCCTCCGAGATAAGAATGGCCTCGGCTATCTGACGCATGGATTTTCGTGAATCCATACTTTTTCGCTGGAGCCACCTGTAGGCCTCTTCGCCGCTGGTCTGACGGCGCTGCATAACGATTTCCTTGGCGCGTTCCACCAGCTTCCTGGTCTCCAATTCTTCCTGGATAACCTTGGTCTTGACCATGAGCTCGGTGTTCATAATGGCCACCGCAGCCTGGTTGGCAACCGCTGTAATCATGTTTATCTCGGCCCGGGAAAAGGCATGGGGTTCTGAGGTGAAGCAATTAATGACCCCGATCGCTTTGTCGTCTTTTGCCTGGAGCGGCACGCCGAGCATGGAGACCAGCCCCAGCTTCTTCGCCATCTCCTTTTCCTTGAACCTTGGCTCCTTGAGCACGTCTTTTACAATGAGCGGCCGGTTCCTGCTCAGCACGTACCCGACCACCCCCTCGTCCATGGTCAGAGACCGGTCCTGCACGTACTCCGGGTCAATTGCCTGGGTGGCCTTGAGCCGGATCCTCTCCGGCTTCTCGCCCCTGTCGATGAGCCACAGGGAACAGATATCGACCCCCGTGACCTTCGCCGTCACCATGACGATCAGCTTGAGGATATCTTCCAGATAAAGGTCGGAAGTAATGGCCCTGCTGATATCGGAAATTCCCGCAATGTATTTTTCATAGGTTTCGGCCGGTACTTTTTCCATCTTTTCTCTCATCATCCACTTTTAATCAATATCACTGCTCTCCAAAATAATTTTGTTATGGAAATGAACCCCTCTGATCTCAATAAGATAAAATCTTAAAATCGTTGTTTGAGAATCACGTTGTTATTTGAGACCTCTCAGCAGGGAACCGGCATATTCCCTCTGCTTCGTTCGCTCCGCCATCCCTGGCTCCGCTCACTGCGGATTCCGGCCCTTCCACTGTCCTGTTCCAGGGCCGAAATGACGCCGCCTCGGGAACATCCCGTTCCCCTGCTTTGC
>JAFDGR010000223.1 GCA_019309145.1 Deltaproteobacteria bacterium
GATCTCGGCGTTGAGCCGCATGGCCTTGGCCACGGCGCGAAAGATGTCCACGTCGTACCCTGCGGGACGCCCTTCTCCATCCAGGAATTCATAAGGCGGGTAGTTTTGATCTCCGCGGGCCAGAAGCCGGCGGCCGGTCGCCGGTTCGGCCCCTTGGGCGGGAAGAGAGTCGGCAAAAACTGCAAGCATCGCCAGGAACAGGAACAAGGCGGTAAACGCGCCCAGGCGCCGCTCACGGAGGTGTGATGTGATGGAACCACGTCGGCTTGCCGGGCATGTTTTCAAAAGGACGTGGCGCTTCATCATTGTGCCTTGGAAAAGGGTGGGCGGGCCGGGCGGGGCGAAAGGTCTTAAGGCCCCTGTCATTGTGATCCCAGGGAATACGCCGATGCTGTTGGAGCCACCCCGTCCCGGGGAAGTTCCGGTACCCGAGGGTAATACCGTGGAGCGCAAAAATCAAGACCTCCGTCTTGAAGAGGGCGTGTCCATGATTTTCCAAGTTTCCTAATTAGCAGGGCGGTGAAAAGGGGCCTCACCCGGGGCAAGACCACCCTTGCGGAGTTTCTCCTTATGATTTGACAAAGCAACGAAGGAAGGATAGCAATACTCAACCTGACAAGACCTGGTTTGGTTGTTTCTTCCCTCCGTTCCAGGCTTTTTCCTCATGGAGGGCAGAAAAAATGGAATGCCCGAAGTGCCGGTTTGAAAATCCCCACGGAATGAAATTCTGCGGCCGGTGCGGAAACAAGTTGGAGGCCGTTTGCCCCCGACGCGGTTTCAGGAATCCACCCCGATTCAAATTTTGCGAGAGTGCGGCGCAAACCTCGCGGCACCCGATGGGCACGGACACCGATGAAGCAAGAGTTCATTTCAAGGAAAGTATAGACGCTTTCGAGAAGCTGAAGGCGGAAAACCACCTGGCATTGGCTTACGCGGGTTACGGGCCCTTCTGCAAACAGCAGGGCAGGTTTGAAGAGGCCATGGGATACCTGACAAGAGCGCTGAAAATCCTTGATCGCCTAGGCACACTCATCGAACCGGACAAGATCAGACAAGATCTTTCCGGGTTGCCCAAAGGATAACCGCCGGGGTCGGACGCACAAACCACTGCTTGCTACCGGGGCCCCTCCGTTTGGCCCTTGCCTGGAGGGAAAACGGACGATTCATTCCGCATTGAACCTGGGTTTTCGTTTTTCCAGAAAGGCGGTGATCCCCTCTATCCGATCCTTACTTCGGAGTGATCGTAAAACGGCCCTGCGTTCTTCGTAAAGGGCCTCCTGAAGCGATCTTTCGCCCGCACCCACCACGCACCGCAGCACACCGGCCACAGAAACGGCGGGGGCCTCTGCAAGCTCCCTCGCCAGGTCATGGGCCCGTTTTTTCAGCTCTGAGTTGGGCCAGCCCTCGTTGACCAGGCCGATCCTGAGCGCTTCATAAAGGGTGTGGCAATGCCTCCACCATTGAACGAGGCGGTCTGGATAACCTCCCTGCACATGTATGCGGGGACAAAAGTAGGCCACAGTAATTTTTCACAGCGAATGTCCAAAAATTGTTGACAGGCTCCGCGGGTGTGATAAGTTTTTTTTGAAAATCTTGAAAAGGCGCCTTTCCAATATCTTGACTTATTTCAGGCATCCTATCACCAATGCGGTCGTTGAGGGACTCAATAGTAAGCTCCAGTCGATCGAGCAGATGACCTGTGGCTTCAGAAACGGACAACATTACCGCCAAGCGAATCTTTTTCATTCTTGTGGGCCTGACCTATATGGCAGAGCTTCAGCCCTCGGTCACTGGTCGACACCAGTATATGTTTTATGATCCACGGAAAACTGTGAAGGACCAAAAAACGCATTAAAGACACGGACCCCACAGGCAGGTGCGAGGAGGCGTCCATGGACTGCGGTCAACCCGGGCTCTGATAAGAGGATATAGGGCTTTGTTTTTTCAAAGGTCGATATTGACCTGGTGCCGGAAGAAGGGCGATAAAATGCAAAATACACTCGCATGGATTCTTAGTGTGATCATGGTTGTGTGGTCTATGGTCTTCATGTCGGGATGTGCGCAGCAGTCCTCCGAAATGGTTATCTTGAACACCCTGTCGCCGGAAAAGATTGCACGCTATAATGATTCCTTTGACAGTTTCCGGGAAGACTTATGGGAGCGCTCACATTATACCTATAACAGGGCTCAAGAGCAGAATTTCGAGCTGGCCGACATGTTCATCGAAGAGGGTCGGTTGGAAATAAGAACAAAAACCGGGGTCTTCAGCAAAGGATCGGTCCACAGCCGTTATGCCCTGCGGGGTGATTTCGATGTCCAGATTGACTGCCATTTTGATTTCTTAAAGGCACAGGCCGGGATGGACCAGAGGGCGATTTTTGTTGTGCTGGAGAAAGGTGAAGAAGTAGGAAAGGCTGACGCCGCCATTTTTCAGATACAGAAAAGAGGCTTTGAGGACAACGGCTTCTTGCTGTTGGGTTGCGTCAACTGGAGCCGCTTTACCCTTGAAACCAGTCGTCGGGTGAGCGGTTTTCACGGAACCCTGCGTTTCGTTAGAAAAGAAAACAAAATTGTTTCGCTATACAGGCAAGAGGGGGCCACCGAATGGGTCAAGGCCGGTTCCTGTAGAATCAATGCCGGGAACATGATCGTTGGATTCGGTTTGCAGAATTTTGATACCGAAAGAACAACCATTAAGGCCGAAGCACCGATTTCGGCAACTTTTGACAATTTCAGAATCAACTTCGCCCAGGAAATTGTTGAAGAGGAGATTTAAGAAGTGCCCGTCCACAAATAGATAGTGGGCTCTGACGAGTTTCCAATTCTTGGCTTCTTTCGTGCGCCAAGTCCCACTGCTTCGCTGCTGGTTCCCGGTTCCTTCGCCGTAGCTTCCCTGCGGCTCAGTCCCCACCCCTGACGGGAGGGTCCTCGGGTTCAGAAATGAGATATTTTTTACAAGATCAAGGAAACCGGGAACCCGCCCATGGGGGGAGTCCAAGCGCAGCGCGGACAAATCAAGGCATCACGCGGAGGCGTACTGTAGTACGCCGCACCTGTCTACCGTGTCCGGCACAGGCAGGCGCCGAAATTGTGAAACCCCAGGACCCATCCGCAGGATGGGGACTGAGTCACGGGAAGGGTGCAAAGAAAAAGAGCCATTTATGGATGGAAACTACAAAGGTTTGGATCTTGAAGGATGTTAAAAGGCCACTTGCGCGGGGGGCTGCAATGATCGGATGCAAAAATTGGGGTTTTACCTGTGCCTTTTTCATCCTGGGCTATTTTTTAAGCCCTCTTTCTTCGCAGGCTGGCACAGACTGCGACAGGGCCCACACCCTGTTTTCCAAAGCCCGATTCGGCGACAGGATGCATGCCATCGAATATTACCGCGAGGCCATCCGGCTATGCCCGGGTTATATCCGGCCCTATGAGCTCATAGGCAATTGGTATCGAAAGAGGGGGGAGCGCGAAAAGGCCATCGAATACTTCACCCAGGCCGCCCACCTGGGATCAAAGAACAACAAGCTTTATTATTTGCTTGCCGATCTCATGGTGCAGGTTGGTGATCTTGATGAGGCCAGTCGGTATGTGGAAAAATCTTTGAGGTTACGCGCTGATTATGCTAGGGCCCTGGCGTTGAAAAAGAAGATTGCAAGGGCCACCGACCGCGAAGGCCCCAGGATTATTCTTTTTGAACCCGCGGTTACCCGCGGTATGAAGATCGTTCACCGATATCAAAATTTGTCGGTGCGTGGCATCGTGACCGACAAAAGCGGAATTGCGCGGGTGCTAGTCAACCAGAAGGATTCACTTGTCGATTCCCACGGCAATTTTTTCCGAGATGTTTCCATCCTGACCGGGAAAAACGTCATCCGCATCGAGGCTGTCGACAATCTCGGCAACCGCTCTGTGATGTCGGTTGTTGTGCGGGGGGAGAGGTCTCCACTGCCGCCTATAACCCGCATTGCCTCCCTGCAGGATGCTGATCAAATCTATCGCCGGTCCGTGGCCGTGGTAATCGGCATTAATCATTACCTGCGGTGGCCGGCCCTGGAGTTTGCCGTTAGTGATGCCGTTGCGGTAAGAAAGAAACTTGAAGCTACCGGATTTGACGAAGTCCTAACAATCCTGGATCGAGAAGCCACCCAGCGAAGGATTCTTACCGAACTTTTTCACGAACTGCCGCGCAGGGTGGGACCCGATGACCGGCTCTTGTTTTACTTCGCCGGTCACGGCGAAACCGAGGAATTGCCGTCCGGCGGCAAAAAGGGCTACGTCATTCCAGTGGATGCCGGCAGATCCAATTACACCTCCACGGCTATTTCCATGAAACAGATCCGAAGTCTTTCCCGTCGCATTCGAGCCAAGCACATCCTTTACGTCATGGATTGCTGTTACTCCGGCTTGGGTTTGAACCGCTCTTTGGGACTTTTGCCCACCATCAGCGATTACCTGCGCAAAGTATCCACCATGCGGGTGGTGCAGGTCATCACCGCTGGCGGCAAAGGAGAGCAGGTGCAGGAAAGAGAAGGCCACGGCCTGTTTACCACTTTTTTCCTGCGGGCGCTTGACGGTGCTGCGGACATCAACCGGGACAACGTGGTGACCGGCACCGAACTGGGGGCTTACCTCAGGCCGGTGGTTTCCAACGCCTCGGGCCAGGCCCAAACTCCCCTGTACGGACGGCTGGAAGGCGAAGGGGAGTTTCTTTTCTTTGTCGGGATTGATCGGTGAGACATGGGGCCTTCAACATAATAACTGCAGCAAGAGCACACAACGGAAGGGCATGAAACGAAAATATTTCAGCGGGTAGTACATCTGGCACTGGGTCTGGGGCTAGTTTCTTGCGGAGGGCTTGTCCGCGGGGCGGAACCGGGTGTCCCGCCGCAGGTGAGGTGGTTCGTTTCCAGCGGGCCTTTGTGGCCATCATCAGGTGGGCTGGTAATCCCGGTTCGTCGCGGTAACCCGCGACACGGTGCTTTACTCGGGCGACCCCAACAACAATCTCTACGCAGGTGTCGCCCATACGAATGAACTGGTCAGAATCAAGGATGATGGAACCTATGAACATGTGGCATGGATTCCGTCCAAAGAGGAGACGGACATGGGCATCTTGATCGGGATTTAGGCTGATGATCAGGGTATGATCCATATGGCTTACAAGGAACACGCCCATGGTGAGAACCTCATGAATCCCCGTCATCCTGACTCTAATCTGGTTACGATCAAGAAGACCGGCGGATGTCTCATTCCGCATTGAACCTGGGTTTTCGTTTTTCCAGAAAGGCGGTGATCCCCTCTATCCGATCCTTACTTCGGAGTGATCGTAAAACGGCCCTGCGTTCTTCGTAAAGGGCTTCCTGAAGCGATCTTTCGCCCGCACCCACCACGCACCGCAGCACACCGGCCACAGAAACGGCGGGGGCCTCTGCGAGTTCCCGGGCAAGTTCCCGGGCTCTGGCCTTGAGTTCGGTGTTGGGCCAGACTTCGTTCACCAGCCCGATCCTGTGGGCCTCGGGCCCCGAGATCTTCTTG
>JAFDGR010000224.1 GCA_019309145.1 Deltaproteobacteria bacterium
TGTTGGGGATGTGCTCGAGAAATTGGCAACCGGCGACTGCACGGTCAAGGTGCTCAATGACTACAAAGGAGCCTATAATGACCTGAAGGAGGCTTGCAATAAATTAGCAGCCGACCTGAATGACGCTCTCGGTCAGGTAAACATAGCAGTGGAGCAGATTGCTGCGGGGTCCCAGCAGGTATCCGATTCGGCCCAGGCCCTTTCCCAGGGCGCTACCGAGCAGGCAAGCTCCCTGGAAGAGATCACCAGCTCCATGAACCAGATTGCTTCCCAGACCAAGCAGAACGCGGAGAACGCGACCCAGGCAAACCAGCTTTCTGCAGAGGCGCGGACTGGCGCGGAAAAGGGAAACAACCAGATGAAGGAGATGGTAAAGGCCATGGAAGAGATCAACGAGGCGAGCCAGAACATCTCCAAGATCATCAAGGTGATTGACGAGATCGCCTTTCAGACCAACCTCCTTGCCCTGAATGCAGCGGTGGAGGCGGCACGGGCAGGCAAACACGGCAAGGGATTTGCCGTGGTGGCGGAAGAGGTCAGGAACCTGGCTGCCCGGAGTGCCAAGGCTGCCAAGGAAACCGCTGAGTTGATCGAAGGCTCGGTGGAAAAGGTTGGACAGGGGACCCAGATGGCCAGCAAGACGGCTGAGGCCCTGGATGAGATTGTCGGCGGCATTACAAAGGTAACGGACCTGGTGGGTGAGATAGCGGCGGCATCCAATGAACAGGCACAGGGGGTGAGCCAGATCAACATAGGCCTGGGGCAGATAGACCAGGTGACCCAGCAGAACACGGCCACTGCCGAGGAGAGCGCGTCCGCGTCCGAAGAACTGTCAAGCCAGGCCGCACAACTCCGGGAGATGATCGCGCGGTTCAAGCTTACGCAGCAAAATGGAAAGGGCCAGGCCCCGGGGATGGACCAGGTCACCCCGGAGATGATGGCAATGCTGCAGAAGATGATGCAGCAGAATGGCGCTCCTGCCTCCCCGGCAACAGGAGGTGGGAACGGCAGCGGTGCAAAAGAGGAAAACGGAAAAACCCAGTGGGGCGCTGCGGAGCAAGCCGCGGTTCAGGAGGAGAAAGTGGCAGGCGCCGAGCCTGTCATAGCGCTGGATGACAAAGAGTTTGGGAGATTTTAAGGAAGGCGGGAGCTGATGCAAAGCGCACAAAGGGCGGTGAAACCCGCGCAGTCCCTACCCGATATGCCCGTTTCCGCGATGGGCATATCGAACCGGGAATTTCGCCTGATCCGGGACCTGGTGTACAAGCGGTTCGGGATCAATCTTACCCCGGAGAAACGGGCTCTGCTTGTGGGAAGACTGGGCAAACTCCTGCGCAAGCAAGGGTTCCGGTCTTTCCAGGAGTACTACAAATATCTCCTGTCTGATACGAGCGGCCGTGCCCTGGATTCGCTTGTAAACCGCATTTCCACCAATTTCACTTTTTTTTACCGGGAAAGCGATCACTTTGAGTTTTTCAACACGGTGGTGTTGCCTGAGATGACAAAGATGATAAGCGGGGAAAATCACCGGGACCTGCGGGTATGGTGCGCCGGGTGTTCCACAGGGCAGGAACCCTATACCCTTCAGATGCTCATCCGGGAATACCTCGGAAAAAACTATGCCATGTGGGAGGCCGGTCTCCTTGCCACCGATATTTCGGCAAAGGCCCTGGAGACCGCGGTGCGGGGTGTGTATCCTGATGAAGGCTTGGAAAAACTTCCAAGACCCCTGAAACGAAAATATTTCAGGAAGAAGGGTGACGGGACCTGTGACGTGGTGGATGAACTCAAGAGAGAAATCACGTTCAGGCGATTCAACCTGATGAATGAGCGGTTTCCCTTTCGGAAGCCGTTTCATGTGATTTTCTGCCGCAACGTGATGATCTACTTTGATCAGCCCACGCGCGACGGCCTTATAAGACGTTTTTATGAAAACATGGTCCCCGGGGGCTATTTGTTCATCGGGCACTCAGAGACCCTGGGACGAAAACAGGCCTTCTTTGAGTATGTGAAACCTGCGGTATACAGGAGAAAGTGGGGAAGGTAATTATGGCGCGAGCAATTCGTGTGATTGTGGTTGATGATTCAGCGTTGGTGCGGGACATACTGGCCCAGGGCCTTGCCATGGACCCTGCAATCGAGGTGGTGGCAAAGGCATCCGACCCTTATGTGGCCAGGGACCAGATCATCAAGCACCGGCCGGATGTCCTGACCCTTGATGTGGAGATGCCCCGCATGGACGGGGTGGAATTTTTAAAACGCCTCATGCCCCAGTACCCGGTGCCGGTGGTTATGGTGAGTGCCCTGACGCAGCGGGGGAAACAGATCACCCTGGATGCCCTGGATGCGGGGGCGGTTGATTTTGTGAGCAAGCCGAGCACGGATGTTGCCCGGGGATTGAGCAACATGATGATGGAACTCAGGACCAAGGTGAAGATTGCGTCAACTGCCAATGTTTCGTACTGGAAGAGCAAGAGGGCCGCGCCTCCGGTGCGGTCGACGGTGACATCGAGCGCGCTGGCTGAATCCACGGATAAGGTGATCGCCATCGGTGCATCCACCGGCGGGACCGAGGCCATCAAGGATGTGGTGGTTCCGCTTCCTGCCGCATGCCCCGGAGTGGTGATCGTACAGCACATGCCCGCGGGATTCACCAGGATGTATGCGGAACGGCTGAATAGCCTGTGTGCCATGGAGGTGAAAGAGGCGGAAACCGGGGACCGGGTGATGCCGGGGAGGATTTTGCTTGCGCCCGGCGATTACCATATGACCATTCTTCGGTCCGGAGGTGTCTATCGGGTGGACTGTAGTAAAGGGGAAAAGGTATGCGGTCATTGCCCGTCCGTGGAGGTCATGATGAAGTCCGTGGCAAAAAATGTAGGCTCCAACGCGGTTGGCGTCATGTTGACCGGCATGGGCAGTGACGGTGCAGGAGGGATGCTGGCCATGCGGGAAGCAGGTGCGAGGACCCTTGCGCAGGATGAGGCCTCGAGCGTGGTTTTCGGGATGCCCAAGGTGGCCTATGAACGGGGCGGTGCGGAACGGCTGGTTCCCCTCGATAAGATCGCCGCCGAAGTCCTGACGTTAGTGCAGGAGCGCTGATCGTGGGCGTCCTTACGTTGGGAGTGGGGGGTCTGGGAGCCGCGAATACTCCAGGGACCGTGATAAGAACTCATGCCCTGGGATCCTGTGTGGCTGTGCTGTTGCTGGATCCCAAGACCAGGAGCGTGGGCATGGACCATATTGCCCTGCCGGACTCCAAGATCAATGATCGCAAGGCACAGGAAACGCCCGGATATTTTGCGGACACGGGGATACCGGCGTTACTCAGGGAAATGAGTCGCCTGGGGTGCAATGGAAATGGCAAGGGAATGATTGTCAAGCTGGTGGGCGGGGCAAAGATCATGGATCCGAACAATACCTTCAATATAGGCAAGAGGAATGTGCTGGCCATAAAAAAGGTGCTCTGGGCCCATGGCATGGGTGTGGTGGCGGAAGATGTGGGTGGGAATATCAGCCGCACCGTGTCCCTGGATGTGAATACGGGGCGGGTGGTGATCTCATCGGCGGGCCGAAATAATTGGAGTATATGACGAAGGCGGAATGGGGAAGGCGGAATGAGGAACAAAGAGGACAGGAAACCATGGATATGCAGGAAGAAATAATAGCGAAGGTGCAGGAGATCCCCCCGCTTTCCACCAGTGCGGCGGAGCTGGTAACGCTCATGGGCAATCCGGATCATGAGTTGCAAAAGACCGTACGCATTGTGGAATGTGATGCCGCACTGACGGCAAGGGTCCTGCAGGTGGTGAATTCTGCGGGCTTTGGGTTAATGGAGCCCACCACGTCCATTGCCCGGGCTGTTTCGTACCTGGGGGAAAAAATGGTTTTGGGGATTGCCCTTGATGCCTGCACGGGATCGACCTTGCGGCGCCCCTTGGAAGGGTATGAAGGAAAGGCGGACACCCTGTGGGAACACAATCTCAGGACGGCCATAGCGTCACGGGAAATCGCAAAATTTGCACGGGAAGAACTGAGCGGTGACATTGCCTTTACGGGAGGGCTTCTCCATGACATCGGGAAGGCGATCGTGTCTGAATTCTTGAGCGGCTTTGCAGGGGATATAGTCTCGAAAATCGATGCAGGAGATGCGACGGATTATGTCTCCGCGGAGCACGAAATGCTGGGGACGGACCATTCTATTGTGGGGTATGAGGTCGCCCGCCGCTGGAAGCTGGCTTCTCCTCTCCCGGAGATCATCAGGTTCCACCATATTCCAAGTGAGGCGGAAAAAGGAGTTCGGGCGCTGGCATACGCAGTACACCTGGGGGATATTATCGCCATGATGGGGGGGACCGGTACCGGGAGTGACGACATGATGTACCGTCTTGACGTGGGGTTTTCAGAGTTCATTCAAATCTCACAAAGGGAATTTGAAAAGATAATGCTTGAGGTGGAAGTGGAATTCAGTAGGACCAGGTCGTCTATTTTTGGAAAGGAGGATATACCTTCATGAAAAGAATCCTCATTGTTGATGATTCAAATACCGCGCGGATGGTGGTGAGGCGGTGCCTGGAGATCGCGGGTTTTATGGATGCAACGTTTCTGGAGGCGGCAAACGGGAAAGAGGCGCTTACCCTCCTGAAACAGGAACGTGCCGATCTGGTGGTGACTGACCTGAACATGCCTGTCATGGATGGAGAGACGTTTCTGAAGTGGGTCAAGGGAAGTCCGAAGACCCATGATATCCCGGTGGTCATGATTTCCAGCGCAAGAAACCCTGCAAAAGAAAGGCAGGTGTTGGACATGGGTGCCCTTGCGGTTCTCGGGAAACCTGTTTCACCGGAGATATTGAGGGAGTCAGTCGGCAATCTGGTGGAAACAAAAGACCAATGGGCCCAGGAGGGGCCGATTGGGAATGAAGGGGAGGAATCCGAATGAACCACAAAAAAAGCAGGCTCCGGGAGATCATTGCGTCGGCGGTAGGAGAGACCTTCGAGGAAATGGCCTTTCTGGAGGTATGTCAGGTGGAAGACCCGGACGAGTCACCGGAGGAGGAAAGCCTTTTGAAGGCGAGCTTGCTTGTCCATGACCCGTTTCCCGGGGAACTATGCCTTATGGCACCGAGATCATTGATCGCCGATGTGGCCATGGGGCTTTTTTCTTTAGAGAAAGAGAATATCGATGATTTGACACTCTTCGATCTCCTGGCGGAATTGTTAAATACTATTGCCGGAAAGATCATGAATCAAATAACACCCCAGGATGCCACGTTCAGGTTGGGACTCCCGGAAACAGGGGTCGAAAGCCTTGCTGATGCGGGTGCGCAGACGGTCGAGTTCTATTTTGATGGAGATGAAAAGGTGTTCTCTGTGGCAGCAAGTGGTGATGCATTCATCGCTCAGGCGGAGTTCTGTTGATGCAGAAGCGGTTCGCGGAGAATATCCCCGATGGTGTTTGCCCTCTCGTTTTCTCCCCTTCAGAGGATTGCCATTGTGTCAGGATGAACAGGCGGAAAGATCCTATGAAGGCATAAGTAGAAAAGATGAACCGAATGGGAGCCTTGAGTACAATGACGGACATGGATACTGAATTGGCTGCGATAATCAATGACGAAAAAATGACCGATACTGAAATGGCCTTGTACGTGATACGATTTATGGAATATGCACGCCAATCAAAGAACCCCCAGTGGCGGTATAATTTTATCACTCTTACCCGGGAACTCGCCGAAGGCACCTTGAGGAAAATAACGAATCCGTATGCCATAAGATTGGTGATGGATGCATTGAAAAAACTGGCGCAACTTCAGAATCCCACGGCATGATCAGTAGGCTACACAGCGAAATCCAAGGATATTGGAACTAAAATCCGGTTCCAGGAGATACCGGGAGTACAAGGTGGTGTCCTTGCAGGATGAAACCCAACTCCCTCCTTTGGCAGTAGCGGAACGGATGCCGTTTTTGTGGTCAGGATGGGAAACATTCCGGTCCAGGGTCCATTCCAGAACATTTCCCAGAGTGTCCGCTATTCCCAATTCATTGGCATGGGAGGCGTATTTGTCCACCGGTGTTGTTTCTCCCTCCCGTGATTCCTCCAGGTTACATTGATCGTCCTTCCAGTTACTGCCCCATGGGTAAATATATCCTTTTGATGTCCTGGCCGCCGCCTCCCACTCTTCTTCAGATGGGAGACGTTTCCCCGTCCACGCAGCAAAGGCAATCGCGTCCTTTAGACTTACTTGGACCACGGGGTGACTCCGTTTGTTATGCAAGGTGCTGCCAGGGCCCAAAGGTTGAAACCAGCATGCGCCTTTCACCTTCCTGACAGTGACTGCCGATTGCCAGCGCAGCGTTATTTTTCCCGTCTCGGGATTTCTGATTTTTCCGTATCGCCCTTCATACACTGTCCCGTATCCCTGCTTTTCCGCTGTGGTTTTGTACCCTGTTTTTTCCACAAAGATTTCAAAGAGTGCATTTGTCACAGGGAATATTCCTATATAAAAGATGTCAATATCCACGGTTTTCTCGGGGAGGTCATCGGCCAGAGGTGTTTTTGATCCGATCAGATATTTTCCCGCGGGAATAATGAGAAAGTGATTGTAAAACTTATCCATGGTGCCAAGGTATCCATCAAATTCCTCGGCGAGCAGCCTGGATTTCTCGATTTGGTTGTCAAACTCCGAGTCCCCTTCCACAAAAGATTGTCCCAGGCTGTCGATCGGAGGATCAAGGTCCTCGGTCTCATCCAGTTCCTCGAGTTGATCGACTACCTCAAGATCCTCGGCCTCATCCAATTCTTCGAGTTGATCGACTACCTCAAGGTCCTCAGCCTCATCCAATTCTTCGAGTTGATCGACTACCTCAATGTCCTCGGTCTCATCTAATTCTTCGAGTTGATCGACTACCTCAAGGTCCTCGGCCTCATCCAATTCCTCGAGTTGATCGACCTCCTCAATATCCTCAGCCCCATCAACCTCTTCCATTGGGTCGAGTAGCAACCCGCCGGGGCGTTCTTGATCAAAGCCGGTGCTACTGCTTTGGTCCTCTGGGGGAGGGGCATCTGGGGGTTCTCCAACGCTGGACGACAAGGATTTGAGCACATTTTTCAGTTGATCAAGTTTTTCCTGTGTTCCTGCATCCTGAGCACCGAGAAGCGTATTTGGGTCTGTGAGTATCTCATTCACTGCCTCCAAGACCTTTGTGATTTTTTCAAGGCTTGTCCCATCAGATGCTTGGATTGTATCTGACAGGTGCTCCAAGATTCGGTCCTTTGCATCGCTGCACATGGTAAAAGTGTTGTTAGGACCGAGGATGATGCCTTCGGGATTGCCGCCA
>JAFDGR010000225.1 GCA_019309145.1 Deltaproteobacteria bacterium
CTGGACAAGGTCTGCCGGTTAACGCCGTTTTTCGAGCAGGTGGGGGAAAATCTCAGGAAAAAGGATATCAAAGTCTCCGCCGGGCAATATGTGTACACGCCGGACAACCAGCCCCTGATCGGACCGGTTGATGAGGTGCCGGGCTTTTATCTCAATTGCGGTTACTGGATTGGGGTCATGGTGTCGCCCATGGCCGGAAAACGGACCGCCGATCTCATCACCGGGAAAATGGACAATAAGGACAATCTCCTCCGGCTCAGCCGGTACGAGGAAGGGATCGACATGGGCGGCGGAAGTTTCTTGAGCGGGCACTGACAATTGTGTCGTTCGGGAATGATTTGAGGCACAGAGACACATGAAGGGGAGGAGCGATTCTCACGAAAAGGTGGAAGAGGCTAAAGGCACAAGGCAAAAGACGACGAGGTGAGAGAGATGTTTGACAGAATGCAGACATTCACGAAGGAAGAGATGACCCGTATCCACGATTCAGCCATGGAAATCCTGCGGGAGGTGGGGGTTGCATTCCATGAACCGGAAGCCCTGGAGATATTCAGAAAGCATGGGGCAAAGGTGGAAGGTGACGTGGTACACCTGGATGAGAAAATGGTGACAGCGGCCATTGAAAAGGCGCCGTCACGCTTCAACTTGACTGCCCGCAACCCGGAGCGATCCGTGTGGATTGGAGAGAATGATTTTGTTCTTGTTCCCGGCTACGGGGCGCCGTTCATTATTACCCCGGATGGGGAACAGCGGCTCGGGACCCTTGAAGACTATAATAATTTCTGCAAGCTCGTGCAGACGTCAAAGCACCTTGACATGAACGGGTTCCTCATGGTGGAGCCATCGGACCTGCCTCCGGAGACCGCGCATTTGGACATGATGTTTTCCAGCATTACGCTTTGTGACCGACCCTTCATGGGGAGCCCGTTATCCCGTCAGGCCTCGAGGGATGCAATTGAGATGGCGGCTATTGCCTTTGGCGGGGAAGAGCAGATCGAAAAAGAGCCCGTCATGCTGCCCATCATCAGCGTGCTTACCCCGCTGCAGTATTCACAGGAGATGGCCGGATCCCTGATCGATTTCGCCCGCGCCGGTCAGCCCATCCTGGATGCCAGCGCAGTCATGGCGGGGTCCTCGGGGCCGGTGACCCTGGCCGGTGTGCTGGCCCTGCAGAACGCGGAGGTCCTGGCAGGGCTCACTCTTGCCCAGTTGGTACGTCCGGGAGTCCCTTTTATCTACGGTGCCACCTCCTGTCCCATTGACATGAAGACGGGCGCTCTTGCCATCGGTGCAGTGGAAAACGCCATGCTGGTTTCCGGCACGGCCCAGATGGCCAGATTTTATAACCTCCCGTCCCGGAGCGGTGGGTCCCTGACTGATGCCCACTTCCCTGATATCCAGGCAGGCATGGAATCGGCAATGTCACTTTTCACCGCCATCAGGTGCGGGATAAATTTTGTGCTCCACGCCTGCGGCATCCTGGGGTCATTCGTGGAGATGAGCTTTGAAAAATTCCTGGCAGACGAGGAACTCTGCGGCATGGTCAAGAAGATGCACCAGCCCATTGACCTGAGCGACGGGGCCATTGATCTGCCCATGATCAAGGATGTGGGAATCGGAGGCCAGTATCTGACCCAGCCCAAGACGTTCCGGCTCTGCCGGACTGAATTTTTCCTTTCTGATCTCATCAAGCGACAGAGTTATGATGCATGGAAAGGGACCGGAAGAAAGCGACTTGACCAGGAAGCAACCGAGGTCCTGGCACAACGGCTGGATGGCTATGAAAAACCAGATATTGATCCTGCGATCGAGCGTGACCTGGCGAAATTCGTGGCAAAACGAAAAGGCTGATACGGAGGAGCTTGAGATTGGAATTGAGAGCTGTTCACGAACGATGTTCCGGGTGCAGGGCCTGTGAGCTGGCGTGCGCCCTTGCCAACTTCAGGGAAATGAATCCGGCCAAATCGGCCCTTGGCATTGAAGGCAGGTTTCCCGCGCCCGGGGATTATCGGATTCTCCTGTGCGACCAGTGCGGGGCCTGTGCCGAGGCCTGCCCGGAGGATGCCATTACTCTCGAAAATGATGCATATCTCATTGAGCCGGATCTCTGCACCGGCTGCCTGACGTGTGTGGACGCGTGCCCGCACGGCGTCATGTATGTCCATCCAAGCGCTGAGATACCTATCAAGTGTACGCTCTGCGGTGCCTGCGCCGAGATCTGCCCGCGTGAAGCTATTGTTGTGGAAGGAGGTGCGTGACATGCTCTACGGATATGCCGGAAAGATCCTGGAG
Organism: Deltaproteobacteria bacterium; assembly: GCA_019309145.1. Classification (GTDB taxonomy): domain Bacteria; phylum Desulfobacterota; class DSM-4660; order Desulfatiglandales; family Desulfatiglandaceae; genus B46-G9. The sequence goes on from JAFDGR010000225.1 coordinate 2,293, forward strand.
GTGGACCTGACAAGCGGTCGGGCGACCAAGACACCACTGCCGGAAGATTTGGCCAGGAACTACATTGGGGGCAGGGGTTTCGTGGCGAGGCTGCTCTGGGAGAGGGTCGGCCGGGGAACGGATCCTTTTGGCCCGGAAAATCTGCTCATCATCGCAACCGGTCCCCTGTCCGGTCATTTGGTCCCGGCCAGCGGCAAGACCCATTTCGGCACCAAGTCGCCTGCCACCGGTGGATATGCCGACTCCAACATGGGAGGGCATTTCGGCCCTGCCCTGAAATACGCGGGATACGACATCCTGATACTGACCGGCCGGGCAGCCGGGCCCACGTACCTGGTCATTGAAGACGAGACCGTTGACCTCCGGTCAGCAGAGGCCTGGTGGGGACAGGGCGCGCTCACCACCGAAGAGGAACTCAGGAAAGAACTGGGGGACGAATTCAAGATCATCACCATCGGCCCGGCAGGGGAAAACCTGGTGCGATTTGCCTGCATTTCCCACGACTTCGGCCGGCAGGCGGGCAGGACCGGGGTGGGGGCGGTGATGGGTTCCAAGAATCTCAAAGGAGTGGCCGTAAAAGGGACAGGCGGCCTACCGGTTTACGATGTTGACGGCCTTTATGAGAAGGGCCGGGTGGCATACGAAAAAGTCAAGGCAAAGCCGGGATTTGCCGGGTGGACCCCGGAGGGGACCGCGGGAATCACCGACTGGGTGAACGAGGTAGGGGCGTTTCCTACCCGCAACTTCCGGACTTCCTTCTTCCCCGGGTACAAGAACATCAACGGGAGGGCGGTCTTGGAACACCTCAAGATTACCGACAAGGGGTGTTTCTGCTGCCCGACCCCGTGCGGAAAGTATGGAAAAGCGAAAACCGGACTGGGAGAAATCTATGTAGAGGGACCGGAGTACGAGAGTATCGCGATTCTTGGCGGCGACTGTACCCTGGGCTCCATCGAGGAAGTCGCATATGCCAATTATGTTTGTGACGAGTTGGGCCTGGACACCATCTCGGCCGGTGGGGTCGCTGCCTGGGCCATGGAGTGTTTTGAAAAAGGTATCCTTTCAGAGGAACAGGTAGGCAGGAAAATCCAGTTCGGGGACCTGGAATCAGTGGTGTATCTCCTTGAAAAGATAGCAGCCCGGGAGGGGATCGGGGATTTGCTGGCAGAGGGGGTTATGCGGGCATCGAAAGAAGTAGGTCAGGGGTCTGAAGATTTTGCCATTCATGTAAAAGGGCTGGAATGGACGGGATACGAGTCGCGCAACGCGCCCGGCATGATGCTGGCCTATGTGACCGCGGACATAGGGGCGCACCACAACCGGGCATGGGCACTGGGCCATGATGTGGCAGGGTCGGCGGCAAGCGTGCATGACCTGATTTCCGCGGGGGTCGGTGAAGACAAACTGCCCAAGGCAACCCTGGCGGGAAAGGCGGCCAGGGTCATTGAACTCCAGCACATCCGGCCCCTTTTTGACTGCCTGGGCGTTTGTCGGCTCCAGTACATGGAACTGGGCTTTGAAGTGGAGAACTACGAGGAACTGTTTTTCCTGGTAACAGGTCGAAAAATGAGCTGGGATGAGCTTCTCAAGGTTTCTGAGCGCGTGTGGCATCTGACCCGGGCCTTTTCCACAAGGGAAATCGACGGATTCGGGCGGAAATCCGACTGTCCGCCGCCACGTTTTTTTCAGGAACCGGTACCCGACGGCCCGAATGAGGGGCATTACCTCACCAGGGAAGAACTGGATACCCTGCTTGACGAGTACTATGCGGCGCGGGGATGGGACCAAAACGGCATCCCGACCGAAGAGACGCTGCGCCGTGTCGGCTTGGGTGATGTGGCGGAGACACTGGCAGAAGGAACATGAGACTCACCTTGTACCTCTCAGGGGGGCTCAGGGCCGTGCTTACACACCTGCCGGAGGAAATGACCATTTATGTGGAGGGGCCGGCACCATTGCGGGAGGTCCTGATTCAGGCAGGGATCAATCCGGCACTGGTCATGCTGGTCACTGTGGACGGGGAACGGGGAGACAAGGATCAGGTCATTGATCACGATGCGGGAATCGGTCTGATAGGCCCGGTGGCCGGCGGATAAAAAGGATCCCAGAACATGCCCTTTTTTCTTCGGTTCCGAGCCTCCCGGGCTGGTATTTTCAGTGACTTATCCACGGGGGAGCATTGCCCCCTCCGCATTCCAGTCCTCAGGAAAAAACGCCCTGAGGACCTGGCTGCGGTTTCCCCCATAGATAAATCACGAAAATACGAAGCCCTCCCGCCAGTCACGAAGAAAGAAGGGCATATCCTGGGAAGCTTGATTCAATAGTAATATGTTTCAGAAGAAGAGAGGAGGGAAGCAATGCTGCTGGGATTACACACGTACAGCTTTCACCTGCACGGCATGGGGCAGAACTGGGGCGGCTACAAGCTGGAATGGGAGCCGGTCTGGGACATATTCCAGTTGATGGACGAGGCGGTCAAACTGGGGCTCGACGGCCTGCACCTCACCGCTGCTGATCTGGGCGATACCGGAGATCAACATCTTGACGAAGTCAAAAAGGCGGCCGAGGAACGTGGCCTTTTTCTGGAGTACAATTTTTCCCTGGACGCCTCCGGCTATGATGACCGCCTGACAAACAGTATCGAGCAGGGCATCGATATCGCCCGCAAGATCGGTTCCGACATCGGAAAAATAAGCATGGATATCCACCGGCCCCACCCGGTCTGCTCCAGTGCCTTCCATCCTGAGGTGGTCGCTCAATTGGAAGACGTTGCGGCAAAGGTCCTGGCTGCCGCCCCCCTGGCAGAGAAGGCGGGAGTCCGGCTCTGCCTGGAGAACCACACTGAGGCATTCGCGGATGAGGTGATATGGATCATCAACCGGGTCAATCATCCCTTTGTGGGGGCCTGCGTGGACACCAACAACTCGCTCATGGTGGGGGAGGACCCACTCACGGCTATCCAGAAGTTGGCTCCCTACGCGTTCACCAACCACTTTTCAGATCACCGGATTGAATTCGAGCCTTATGGGTGCAGGATCACCGGGGTGGCCTGCGGGGAAGGGGATGTTCCCATGCGGCGGGCCTTTCAGATCATCAGGTCCCAGCCGCAAATGAAGCGGCTTAACCTGGAGGTGGAGTTCGATGCCGGGACGGCTGACGCGG